>JBOGWW010000293.1:0-5796 GCA_050693655.1 Actinomycetota bacterium
CCACCGAGCCGTGGTGGGCGCGTGCAATGGTCCCGTCGACTCCACCTCTTTCGCGCGCGAGCTCGTTGAGGCGAGCGCACAGCCGCTCGGCTAGGCGGCGGGCGTTGACGAACACGATCGTTGACCGGTGCGCCTCGATCAGGTCGAGCAGCCGCTCTTCGACGTGAGGCCACACGCTGGTGCGGGGAAGGACTCGGTCCTCGCCGTCACCTTGCTCGGGATTCGGGGTGCCCTCGAACGAGACATCCCCACCGGATGGCGGCGCGTCCGACATCGCCGGATCGGCCAGATCCTCGACGGGCACGACCACCGAGAGATCGAAGCGCTTCTCGCTGGGTGGGTTGATGATCCGCACCGGGCGCCTTCCGCCGAGAAAATCGGCCACTTCCTCCGGGGGCCGGACCGTAGCGGAAAGGCCCAGCCGCTGCGCGGACCGGTCGAGTAGTTCGTCGAGGCGCTCGAGACTGAGCGAGAGATGGGTCCCGCGCTTGTTGTGTACCAGGGCGTGGACTTCGTCGACGATGACGGTCTCGACATGGCGTAACTGTTCTCGTGCGCGCGAGGTCAGCAATAGGAACAGCGACTCCGGCGTGGTGATGAGAATGTCCGGAGGCGCGCTCGTGAAGCGGCGTCGCTCGTCCTGAGGTGTGTCGCCGGTCCGGACCCCGACCGTGACCTCGGGCACGGGCAGGCCCGCGCGCTGAGCGGCGGCCGTGATGCCCGCGAGTGGGGTCCTCAGGTTGCGCTCGACGTCGACCGCCAGCGCCTTCAGGGGAGATACGTAAAGGACCCTCAGGCGCTTGGTGGGATCGACCGGGTCACCCGCCAGCAGGCGGTCGATGGACCACAGGAATCCCGCGAGCGTCTTGCCGGAGCCGGTGGGAGCGATGACGAGTGCGTTCTCGCCCGCGGTGATGGCATCCCAGGCGCCCACTTGCGCGGCGGTGGCCGCTTCGAACGCGCCGGAGAACCACCGCTTGGTGGGCTCGGTGAAGTGATCCGGAACTCCGGCGGAGGGACGATCGGACACTCACTCATTGTCTCGCGACGCGGTGACAACCTGCTCCCCCTCGCCCGCTCCGGCCGCCCGCCGGAGAATGAGCGCACCCAGCCCCGCCGCCAGTATGGAAGCCGCCAGGATCCCGACTTTCGCCTGATCGATGATCCCGGCCTCGTCGAAGGCCAGCTCGGCGATGAACAGCGAGACGGTGAAGCCGATGCCGGCGATGGCCGCGGCCCCCATGATCTGCGCTCCGGAGACCCCCTCGGGTACCTCGGCGAAGCCGATGCGCTGCGCCGCGTAGGCGAACAGAGAGATCCCGGCCAGCTTGCCGGCCACGAGCCCCCCCAGAACCCCGAGGGTGACCGGCGACGACACGGCGTTGGAGAGATCGTCGCCCGACAGAGACACGCCCGCGTTGGCGAGGGCGAAGATCGGGATTACGACGAAACTCGTCCAGGGGTGCAGCAGGTGCTCGAGCTGCTCGCCCACGGCGACTCTTTCCTGGGCGCGCAGGCGCCAGGCCCGAACCCTGTGGGGCGAGAAGCCCTCGCCCTCACCGCCCTCGAGGTGTTCTCGATCCGGCTCGGCCGCGTCGTTGCCCTCCTCGTTCGGATCCTGGGAGGGCCGGACCGGGGTCATCAGCCCGAGTGCCACGCCCGCGATGGTGGCGTGCACGCCCGACTCGTAGGTCGCCAGCCACACCGCGGCACCCACCAGCACGTAAAGGGGAATCCAGATGACTCGCACGGCCCGCAGCAGCGCGACCAACCCGAGTAGTCCTGCGGCCACGAGCAACGCAACCAGGTTCAGCTCCGAGGTGTAGAACAGCGCGATGATCACGATCGCTCCGATATCGTCCGCAACCGCGAGGCTCAGCAAGAAGACCTTTAGAGAGGGATGCACGCGGTTGCCGAAGAGCGCCAGCACCCCGACTGCGAATGCGATGTCCGTCGCCATGGGTATCCCCCACCCCGCGCCGCCCTCGCCCCCGAAGTTGAGCGCGGCGTAGATCAACGCCGGAACAACCATTCCCCCGAGAGCGGCGATCGAGGGAAAGGCCGCCTTCTTGGGATCGCTCAACTCGCCCAGCGCGAGCTCCCGCTTGACCTCGAGGCCCACCACGAAGAAGAACAGCACCATCAGCGCGTCGTTGATCCAGTGCTGGAGGTCCTCCGCTAGCTCGTATCCGCCGATCGAGACCGAGATCTCGGTGTGGAGCAGCGAGTCGTAGGAGTCCTGGAATGGAGAGTTCGCCCAGAAGAGAGCGACGACGGCGGCGGCGAGGAGCACGACTCCACCGGCGACCTCGGTATCGAGAAACTCCCGCAGGGGGCGCGCGATGAGGCGCGCGACGGCACGATCGCTGACCAGCCACGAATCGCTGGTGGGAGCCTTTCTATCTGACAAAGCCGAACTCCTCGTAGTGAATGCGCGCGCCCGGCACCCCGCGCTCTTTGAGCTGCCTCTCGAGAGCCTGCGTCATCACCTTGGGTCCGCACATGAGTATCTCCGCATTCGTGAGATCACCGCTGCGACGCTCTACCTCCTCGGCGGTTAGGAAGCCCACTTCGTCCTCCGGGAAGGCGATCAGGCGAAGGTTCGGATGCGAGTGAGACAGTTCCTCGAAGTCATCGAAGAAGTAACCCTGCTGCCGCGTCTTGACCGCGTAATAGAAGTCGATCCGGTAGTCGTCCGAAAGGCTGCGCGCCATGCTCAGAAAGGGTGTGACTCCGATCCCGCCTGCGATCCATATCTGCCTGCGCCGGGGCACATGACGGTACGAGAAGGTCCCGTAGGGACCCTCGATCAAGGCGTGGTCGCCGACCTCGAGATGCTCGAGTGCTCCGGTGTAGTCCCCGGACGCTTTGATCGCCACCTGCAGGTCGCGCTGTTCGGGCGACGAGGTGATCGAGAAGGGATGAAACTGCTTGTGCACCGCTCCGGTTCTGAGCGACACGAGCTCGGACTGACCGGAGGTCTCCCGCGAGAACGGCCGAAACCACTTACGAAGCGAGCTCGATTGGAACGTCAGAAACACGAACTGTCCCGGAGTGAAGGGAAGCCCCCCGTTGCTGGGCGACAGCGTGATCTCCGCGACTTCTCCCCCGCGCCGGTTGATGTGCGACACGCGATACGGCCTCCGGCGCACGAAGAGGTCTCCGAGCAGCGAGCGATAGAGGTAGGCGGTGACACCCGCAAGCACGAACACCGCGAGGTAGATGGTGAGGGTCTGTGACAGAGCCTTCGTCCCCGGCGTCCTGAAAACGTGCAACGCCGCCACGCCGAACACGAGTCCGAAGAAGCGGTGCACCCAGAGGAACACCTCGTGATTCACGTCGGCGTACAGCGTCAAGCCCATCACGAGGATCATCCCGAGCAGCGCCAGGGCGCCGAGCGTCACCGTCCAGTTGGGAGAGGGCAGCACGAGACGAACCGCGGCTTCGAGGGAGTCGGTCCCGGCCGAAGCCAGCATGAGCACTCCGTGGGCGAGCAGCAGGTTGAAGGACAGGAGACCGATCCGGTGATGGATGCGATACATCCGGTCCAGTCCCCCAAAGAAGACCTCGAGCACGGCCACGCGGCCCCCGAGCACCAGGTTGCAGGAGAAGGCGACGATCCCTGCCAGACCGCACAGGACGGCGACCGACCGAAGCGTCGTCGCGGCGTCGGCGAAGCGAGGACCGAGCGGGGCCGCCTGCGCCCAGAGCACCAAGGGGACCAGGCACGCGAGCGCGACGAAGCCGGGACCGAGGTACGAGGTAGCCCGCGTCTGTCTTAGCTGCACGCCCGCAACCCTATTTGGCCTAGTGATTCCAGGGTCGCGACACGGGCTCGCCGCCGTCCAGGAAGACGTAGGTGAGTCGCACCGGCACGCCCTCCGCGATGAGTCCGTTCGCCTTCATGGCGCGGGCATAGAGATCGAGTTGATCGGCCTCGTCAACTTCGAAGCGCTTGCCGGTCTTGAAGTCCACGATCTCGAGCCCCCCGTCGGGGGTGGGGTAGACCGCGTCGATCCGGCCCCGGATGATGCGCCCGTCGAGGCGCAGCGTGAAGGGCAGCTCGACCATCGGTTCGCCCGAGGGCAGCTTCGCCGGCTCGCGCCCGGCGTAACCCGAGGCCTCCCAGTGACCGAGCGTCGTGGCCATGAACCCGGGCCCGGTGACCTCGCCGGGCTCGTCCAACTCGCTTTCCTCGGGGTAGGGCGAGATCCCGCGCGCGCGCTCCTCGATGAGGCGGTGGACCTCGGTGCCGAGGCGACGCGCGGTCGTGGGTCGATCGGGCAGGGGCCTGATGATCTGCCAGGGCTCGAGGCGACCCGCCCCGAGCGCTACGTGCGCGGTGGCGGAAAGGATGTCGGGCAACTCGGCGCGCACCGGCTGCCGCTCTCCGCCGGCGCGGGCGATCAGCGTCAGTTCCTCGTCGCGCGCTTCGACGAGGCGCCGAGCCTCGGCCGCCTCCGCCCCCTCGAGTGCCTCAATCAGAGCCTCCACGTAACCGGGCTCGGCGACGGCCCTGTCGGCCGCAGCGCCCCACCCCTCGCCGAACAGTCCGTCCTCGATGCCGGAGCGCGGGAGGGGGGGCCATTCCCGCTGCCGTTCGAGCGCGTCGACCACCGGGTTGTCCTCGGGCCGCTCGGCATCGTGGACGATATCGATGCCGTGCTCCTCGGCCAAGGCGCGCAGCTCATCGAAGAACTCCGACGGACCCTTCGGCAGGTCGCCGCGTCCGTACCACCACGCAGTGGTCACGTAGAGACGCTGCTTGGCGCGCGTAAGGGCAACGTAGAAGAGCCTGCGTTCGTCCTCGAGCGTTCGCTCCTTGACCTGGTTCTCGAAGTCGCTGGCCTTGCCCTTCCACTGGGGCAGGTGGTCGTGGTCCTCACGGACCTCGTACGGCAGCGCGTCGTGACTGCGCAGCGGATTGGACGAGCGCGTGTTGGGGAAGACCGAGTAGACGTAGGCCCCGCGCTTGTTCTTGCTCGCCGCCACCGAGGGGAGAAAGACTGCCTCGAACTCGAGTCCCTTGGCGGAGTGCACGGTCATGAGCTTTACCGAGTTCTGCTCGGCGGGCTGGGCCGATTCGAGCGTCTCCTCGGCGACCTCGGCCGCGTCGAGATAGCTCAGGAAGCTACGGAGCGTTGCTTCGCCCTCGATGGGCGCGAAGGCTGCGACGTGATCGACGAAGTTGGCCACGTTCTGCAGCGCGGCAGGAGCCGAACGGGCGGGGCTCGACTCGAGGGCGGCGCGCACCCCCGAGGTCCGGATGACCTCCTCGACGAGCTCGAGCAGGGGCAGGTGCGACTTGTGCCTCAGGTCCGAGAGGCGCTGGTTGAAGGCCTTGAGACGGGTCCGTCCCGCGGGGCCGAGCCCCTCGATCTCGTCGATGTTATCGAGGGTCTCGGAGAGCGAGAAGCCGACGTCGCCGGGAGCGAGGTCGCGCGCTCGCTCGGAGTCCCCCGCCGCGAGCCTGAGCCGCAGCTCCCAGTTCTGGTCCGAGGCCCAGCGGGCGCAGAGCGCCAGATCCTTGTAGTGGATGCGCCAGCGGGGGCCGAGCAGCAAACGCGCCAACCAGCGGTTGGCAACCGGCTTGGACTCGAGACTGCGAAGCCAGGCCACTATCTCGACGACCTCGGGGGTGTTGAGCAGGCCGCTGAGGCCCACGACCTCGACGGGAAGGTCGCGCGCCTTGAATACCTCCTGGATGACATCCATCGTCGCCCGGCGCCGTACGAGGACCGCCATGTCCTTCCATTCGACCGGAGCGCGCCCCTCGGCGGTCGGCCTGCCGTGCAG
>JBOGWW010000294.1:0-3369 GCA_050693655.1 Actinomycetota bacterium
CATCCCCATCTTCACGGTGCTGTTCTCGGCGTGGCTCGACGACGAACCGGTCGGAGTCGAGTTGATCCTCGGCGGCCTCCTGGTTCTGGCCGGTGTCTACATCGGCGCCCTTCGCCACGCGACGCTCAAGCCTTGGGGTGCCGAAGCTCCTTAGATGTCCGGCGAGGTCGCGAGCGTCGCCACCGCGAAGGCGATCGCATCGGAGAGCTGGTCGAGCGACTCCTCGTTGATGTTGTCGATGTCGTCGCAGGCCAGGTGATAGCAGGGATCCGCCGGCTCTCCCGCGGCGCCGCCGAACTGCTGCGCGGCTCGACTGCTCTTGAACATCTCGGCTCCCGTGAACAGGCCTCCGACGGGGATGCCCACCCGTTCGAAGGGTCCGTGATCCGAGCGCCCGGAGAGATTGATCAGGTCCGTTTCGAGGTCGCGCCGTTCGAAGTAGTCGAGGAACAGGTTCTTGATCGCCGCCGGCCTCTCGACGCCGGCGAGACCCTCCCCGTAGACCATGCGCAGGTAGTTGGGCGAGGCGACCATGTCGAAGTTGAGATACGCGGTAATCCGATCTCGTTCGGCCTCGCTGAGTCCACCAACGTAATGTTCCGAGCCGATCAGTCCCAGCTCCTCTGCGGACCAGAACGCGAATCGCACGCCCTCGGAGGTTGGAACGTCGGCCAGGGCGATGGCGAGCTCCAGGATGGAGGCCGAGCCCGAGCCGTTGTCGTTGATGCCGGGACCGTCTAACACCGAATCGAGATGCGCACCCACCATCACGACGTCGTCCGACTCTCCGCGCCGCTCCGCGATCAGGTTGCGCGTGGAGCGCTCGGCGACCTCACCATCCACCTCGAGATGCACGCGGGTTCCACCGCGAGCCAGTCGCACTCCCAACTCGGTGCTGACCGCGAGCGCGGGGACCTCGGCGTCGGAGCTTCGCAGACTGGGACGCAGCACTCCCACCGAAGTGTCTGCGAGTTCCGGCGTGAACATGACCAGGACGGCCGACGCGCCCGCAGCTTGGGCGTTCAGCACCTGATTCGTGAGCTCGCAGGGACCGGCCTGAACGAGGGCAACGTCACCACTCGGGAAGCCGGAGAAGACGGCCTCGTCGCAGCCCCCCAGTCCGTCGAGGCTGCCGGGCCTTACTCCTACGGGAGAGACGTCTCCCGTGACGGCCCCCGAGGGAGAGAAATTGAAGGTCGTGAAATCGACCGCCGGCTCGAGGGCCCTCCTGGCCGGTGCGCGTCGTTCGAGGACCGAGGGAGTCCTCTCCTCATAGACCGTGACGTCGAACTCGTCGAAGCGCAGGTCGTAGCCGGCCTCGGAGAGGATCTCGGAGACGTAGTTCACTGAGCGCTCGTGGCCGCGGGTCGCGGTGTAGCGGTTGCCATCGCTGGTGTCGGCGATCCGCTGGAGGGCCTCGAGGTGACGCATGACGCCCTCCAGCGTCACCGCGTCCTGCAGCCGCGCGGCCAGGCCGGGGGGCCGGCTCTCTCGCTTGGCCGAGGGACTCGCGACCTCCGGCGAGGGATCGGCGGAGGAGGGGTCGGAGCCGCGCAGCGCCAGCACCAGAATCGCCCCCGCGACCAGGGCGAGGGCGATTCCGACGACGAGCGGCGCGCGTCTGTGCGCGTGCCCGGGAGTCTGGCTCAAGGCCGCTAACCTACTCCGTTGCGATTGCCTCCAACACGTTGAGTTTCGCCGCCCGGCGTGCAGGAGGAATCGCAGCGATGATGCCCGCCACCCCTGCCGCGATCACATACGCGATCAGCTGACCGGCGGGAAGGGCGAACTCGCCCAGTCCCTCATCGGACAGCGCAGCAACGAGAGCCCAGCCGAAGAATCCGCCGACCACGAGACCCAGGACCGCTCCGATGACGGCGATGATCACGGACTCCCAGCGGATCATCGAACGAGCCTGACGCCGCGACATCCCCACCGCCCGCAGGAGTCCGAGTTCGCGCGTGCGCTCGAAGACGGCCAGCACCAGCGTGTTGGTAATGCCCAGCAGGGCGATGATGAGCGCAAGTGCGAGAAGGGCCGTGATGAGTCCGAGCAGCTGGTCGACCATTGCCGATTGAGAGTCCTTGAACTCGGCCTGGTTCTCGACCGTGACGTTGGGGAAGTCGGTGGTGGCGTTATCGACCGCCGCACGCGCTTGTTCCGTCGACGCGCCGTCGGCGACGGTCGCAAGCACCACCGAGTCGAGCTCGGTCGTGTATTGCTGCTCGAACGTGCCCTTCGACACGAGATAGTCGGACCCGATGAGATCGGTGTTCTCGAAGGTCCCCACAATGGGCACTTCAGCCACACCCTCTTTGGGGAACTCCATGGGCAGTTCGTCGCCCACCGAGAGGTTCTCGCTCTCGGCGACCTCGGTCGAAAGGAAGATCTCGCCCTCGTCCAGGGACGAGACGTCGCCCTCGGTCACTCCCAGCGCGGTCACCTGTTCGATCGCATCGGGATCGGTCGCGGACAGGAACCTGCTTGCGCCGTCGAGGCGAAACTCCCCGAACCGAATGCTGGCCACGGAGCCGATCTCGTCTTGCTCCGAGATCCCCGCCGCCACCTCGGGGCTGATACCGGTGGTTCCCGCGGTTGAGGAACTGGTCATGATGAAGTCCGCCCTGAGCGTCTCGTCGAAGATCTCGGTCGTGGACGCCTTGATGGAGGCGCCGAAGATACTGACCATGCTGACCAGCGCCAGCCCGATCATCAACGCGGCGGCCGTGGAGGCGGTCCGCTTCGGGTTGCGCCCCGAGTTCTGCCTGGCGAGCTTCCCCGGCACGTTGAGTGCGGCCTGCATGGGGCCACCGATGAGGCGCGCCAGAGGTCCGGCGAACAGCGGGCTGAGGGCCGCTACACCAAAGAAGATGACTGCCGCGCCCAGGCCCACGAACGAGATGGCGTTGTCCATGCTCCCGAACAGACCCACCGCGAGCAAAGCTGCTCCGATCAACGTAATTGCGGCACCGGCGACGAGCCTCCGGCGAGAGAATCCGGTGTGCTGGGGACTGGCGTCGCGCAAGGCCGCCATGGGCGAGATCCGAGCGGCACGCCTGGCGGGACCGATGGCCGAGATAACGGTCACCACGACGCCCACGGTAATCGCAATCAGCCCGGTCCGCGGTTCGAACACCAGGTCCGTCGTGGGCAGATCGAGCCCGAATGCCTTGAGCATCACCTGCAGTCCCGCCGCGATGCCGAAGCCCGCGGCCAGGCCCACGAGCGAGGCGACGAAGCCGACGATGACCGACTCCACGAACACCGTGCCCAGGATCTGGCGACCGGTCGCGCCCATGGCCCGAAGCAGTCCGAACTCCCGTGTCCGTTGAGCGACGACGATCGAGAACGTGTTGAAGATGATGAACG
>JBOGWW010000295.1:0-39599 GCA_050693655.1 Actinomycetota bacterium
ACGTAGATGCTGCCGTCGGTGGGTTCCTCCTCCTTGTTGAGCATCTTGATGAAAGTGGACTTCCCGGAGCCCGAGGGGCCCACGACGAACACGAACTCGCCCTTCTCGATGAACATCGAGACACCCTCAATCGCGAGCGTGCCGCCCTTGTAGACCTTCTTTAGATCGACTGTCTTGATCATGCTCTCTTCTCTTCTTCAGGTGAGTGAATCAACTCGCGGCCGGCGCGAGACGATCGAAATAGCGTCGGGGATGATCTTCGCCGTGGATGTCCTCGTACTCGTTCCAGGCGTTCTCGTAGTACAGGTTCCCACGTTTGGAGATTTCGTCACATGCCTTGCTTGTCAAACCTAGTGTACGCAGCCTTTTCGTGAGCGAGGTCAACGAGAAGCTCCGCACCTCGTAGGGGTTGATCAGCAGGTTGGGTGGGGTTTCCTGCGGCGCGATCGCGTATCTGCGATCCGGCGCCGCCACGATGCGGCAAGCCGATTCGAGCAGCCGGAAGATGGTCGACTCCACCCGCTCGAGATTGCTGCGGTCCCTCAGTCCGGCCTCCATCAGGGCCCGGACTCCGAAATTGACGTGACGTGACTCGTCGCGCGCCACGGCCGTGAAGCCGGTGTAGAAGCCGGGGAGGATTCCCATCTCTCGCACCAGGCCGAGCAGGTATTTCTGACCCGTGAGCGCGAGCATGCCCTCGACGACCAGGTGGTAGATGGTGATGCCATCGACCCAGGCGCCGTAGTCGCGAGGGTGGTTGCGCACCCGTTCGGTCGCGTCGACCAGATCGTTGTCGAAGATCACCCGGAACGCATCGACGGTCCGGTCGCGCAGGCTCGCCAGGGCCTCTGGCAGACCGCCCTCGATGCCAACGACCTCCTTGAAGAAACGCGAGAAGAAGACCGAATGCCGTGCCTCGTCGACCAACTGCGTCGACAGAAAGATGCGGGACGGTTCGTCGGGGGCCGCGTGCACCAGTGGCGACAACGTGTCGGTCACGGCCTGCTCTCCGATAAAGAAGAGGGTGAAGGTCTGCTGCAGTTCGGTTCGGACTCCCTCGAGGCCCTCTCCCAGGGACTCCCAGTGAAGGCGATCCTCCGCGAAGTCGAGCTTCTGCGTGGACCAGTTCTGGTTCTCCCAGCGGTTGTAGAGGTCGAGCGGCGTCGGCCTCGACTGCAGGAGGTAGTCCATCTGGACGTAGACGTCGTCGATGTGGACATCCCGCAACTCGGGGAGAGTGGCTTGCTCGACTCGCTCTGCAGTGGTTCGCATGGAATCGGTCATAGGGAAAATTGTGGCAGCTTCGGCTTGAATTGTCTTGCTTCGGTCACGAGAGGCCTCCCAGTTCGCTTCTCGCCTATTCTTCGGCAGCTCCGGCTCGTCTCCTTAGTTCCGCCTCCACGAATCGATCGAGAGCACCGTCGAGCACCGCCTGCACGTTGCCGGTCTCGACGGAGGTGCGATGGTCTTTCACCATCTGATAGGGATGCACCACGTAGGAACGAATCTGCGAACCGAATCCGATATCCTGCTTCTCGCCGCGCAGGGCGTTGACCTCTGCCTCGCGCCTCTCGCGTTCGAGGGCCACGAGGCGTGATTTGAGGATGCGCATCGCAACGGCTCGATTCTGCATCTGTGAGCGTTCGTTCTGCACCGCTACCACTGTGTTCGTAGGGAGGTGCGTGATGCGCACGGCCGAGTCCGTGACGTTCACGTGCTGCCCCCCTGCGCCCGAGGAACGGTAGGTGTCGATCCGCAGGTCGTCGGGATTGATCTCGACATCGAAGTCCTCTTCGATCTCCGGCGTCACGTCCACCGAAGCGAACGAGGTGTGTCGCCTCTTGGCGGAGTCGTATGGCGAGATACGCACGAGCCGGTGCACTCCGCGCTCCGTTGCGCTCAAGCCATAAGCGTGACGTCCTTCGACCGTGAGCGTCGCGCTCTTGATGCCCGCCTCTTCGCCTTCGGTCAACTCGACCAGTTGGTGCTTGAATCCTCGCCTCTCGAACCAGCGCTGATACATGCGCAGCAACATCTCGGCCCAATCCTGTGAATCCGTTCCGCCTTCGCCCGCGTGCACTTCGAAGATGGCCGGGTAGTCGTCGAATTCCCCACCCAGCAAGGCCAGTACCTCGAGGCCGGAGATCTCCGCTTCCATCGCCTCGACTTCGCCGGCCACCTCGCCCAGAGATTCTTCATCGGACTCGGATTCGGCCAGCTCCAACAGAACGAGCGCATCCGAGGTTCGTTGCGCCAGACCTTCGTAGGAAGAGATGTCGTCGGACAGGCGTGCGATCTCGGACATCGTCTTCTGTGCGGTGGAGGAGTCGTCCCAAAAGTCGGGGGCGGCGCTGGCTTTTCTCAGCTCTTCGACGCGCGCCCGTTTGGCGTCGTCGTCAAAGGTACTCCTTGACCTGCTCGAGCTTCTTATTGATGGCTATGAGTCGTTCGCGTGCGTCGTCCATATGGTGGTGAGGTTACCTCCGGTTCGAGCACGGCACGGCGCGGAGCGGGGCCGGGTCAAGACGTCCCGGCCCCGTCCTACACCCCCGCGACAAGCCTTAGAGTCCCGCCTCCCTGGCGGCGTCGTGGCCGCCCACGATCGGAAGCGTCACTCTGCTCAGCTTCGTGGAAAGCTCGATGTTGGCCCTCGTCTGGTCGGCGAGGCTGCCGTAACTCGGGTAACTCCCCACGACGATCACTCCGATCTGGTGGCCCGGCTTGAAGACGTAGTCCTCGGGCAACAGCGGGAAGTCGAAGTTGTAGACCTTACCCGCGACCAGAGGCACGCCCTCCAAGTAGGAGTAACGATTGAGCGCGTCGAGGACGCCCTTGGTCACGACCTCGCGCGATTCCGTCGTCACCCGCCTCTCGGTCTGCCGGTAGCAGGGATCGTCGGCGGGGCTGGTCTCGCCCCAGCAGTCCTCCGTCGCTAGGGTTCTTATGCCCTCGCCGCTCAACCTGTGGGCCACGCGCGTGTCGGTGCCGTAGTCGACCAGGATGGCGCCGAGGTTCGTGTCGGTCTGGTCGGCCGAGGCTCGCAGCCTCACCAGGGGCGTACCCGTGAAGTGCAACGGCTGCTCGAGCGGTTCGGAGAGAAAGGCAAGCCGGTTGGGCTTGAGGATGGTCTCGTCGCTGACCATCGTGGTTTCGTTCTGGTTGGGATTGTCCTGAAAGGGACGCGTGGTGGGCTTGCCTCCGGCCGGAGTCAGCCCCACCTCTCCGGCACCGTTCGGGTCACCGGGGTGCAGCCAAACATGCGTATCGTCGGCGGAGGGATGCGGCCACGATTCGTATGTCTCCCACTCGTCGGCCTCGCGCTCGACGTCGGCCATGGGCTCGTCCATGATGCCGTTCGGAACTCCCTGCAGCCAGTAGTCGAACCAGCGGTGCAGGGTGGCGACCCATTCCGCGCGCCGGAAGTCGAAGGGATCGACGTGGCCCGTCTGAGTGAGCCACAGCTTGCGCGGCACGTCGTTAGCCGCGAGACCGTACCACCACTTGCTGAAGTGATCCGGCTTGACGTTGTTGTCGTTGATCCCGTGGACGACGAATACGCTCGCATCGACGTTGCCGACATGGGGGTTGTAGTCGCGCTCCGCCCAGAAATCCGTGTAGTCACCGTGCTCGTCCCCGTCGATGGCGCTCATGTGGTCACGAACCGGCCGGCAGTACTCGCGCCGGTCCGGATTGGTCACCGTGTTAGAGAGACTCGCGGGATAGTTGTTGCGCGTCCTGATCCCGTTGCTGCGGGTGTAGTCGTACCAGCTTGAGATCGCGGAGATCGGGACGATCGTCGTGAGCCCTTCGACCCCCGTCGCAGCGACCGCGTTCGCCAGCGTCCCATCGTAGGACTTGCCGATCATCCCGGCCTTGCCGTTGTCCCAGGTAGCGGTCACCACATTGCCGTCGGCGTCGTACCCGGTCGCGCGTCCGTTGAGCCAGTCGATGGCGACCTTGCCGCTGAGGTTGTCGGGCGTACCGCCCGTCACCGGACATCCGGTGGAGTTGTTCGTCCCCACCATGTCGAGGAGCATGACGGCGTACCCGCGCGGCACGAAGTAGTTGTCGTAGAACAGCGGCCAGCGGTCGAGAAGCCCGTCGCCGTCGTTGTCCTGCTTGCGTTCCGACTCGTTGCCGCGACCGAGTGTTCCGAAAAAGCCCTACAAGGCCTCGGCCCCCGGGGCGCCGTGGCATTGCTTGTACTTCTTGCCGGAGCCGCAGGGACAGGGCGCATTGCGGGGGATCTTCTCGGAGCGGGCCTGGACGAACTTGGCCTCCTCGGTCCCCTGAGCGGTCCCCTGCTCCTCATCGGCCTCCGCCCCGGCCCCACCACCCGCCGTTATCGGAACCTGGCGGCGCTCCTGGCGCATGCGGGCCGGTTGCCGCTGCTCGCTCCGGCGCACCGTCTCGACGTGGAACATGTAGCGAGCGAAATCGACCTTGATGGCCTCCTGCATCCCGCCGAACATGTCGAAGCCCTCGCGCTGGTACTCGACGAGCGGATCCTTCTGGGCCATCGCTCGCAGGCCGATGCCCTCTTGGAGGTAGTCCATCTCGTAGAGATGCTCCCGCCAGCGGTTGTCGATGACGTTCAGCAGCACCAGCCGCTCGATGTTGCGCATCTGCTCCGAGCCGATCTCTTCCTCGCGCTTGGCGTAGGCCTCCTGCGCGTCCGTCAAGAAGCGCTCGAGGACCTCTTCGTAGTCCGCTCGATCGGTGTCGAAGTCATCGGGCGTGAGCTCCGACGGCCAGATCTCGCGCTCTCCCGCGAAGAGCTGATCCCAGTCCCAGTCATCGGAGGGGACGTCGGGGTTGGTGTTCTCCGCGACGATTCCCTCGACGACGTCGCCCACGAGCTCGAGAGCGGTGTCCCTGAAATCTTCGCCCTCCAGGATGCTGCGCCGCTCTCCGTAGATGACCTTGCGCTGCTTGTCCATGACCTCGTCGTACTTCAGCACGTTCTTTCGAATCTCGAAGTTCATGGACTCGACTTGGGTCTGAGCGCGTTCGATGGCCTTGCTGACCATCTTCGCCTCGATCGGGATGTCGTCGGGGATCTTGAGGCGCTCCATCACGCCCGCGATCCGATCCGAGGCGAACAAGCGCATGAGATCGTCTTCGAGGCTGAGGTAAAAGCGGCTCTCACCGGGATCTCCCTGACGTCCCGAACGGCCTCGCAACTGGTTGTCGATGCGGCGCGAATCGTGCCTCTCGGTGCCGAGCACATAAAGGCCGCCGGCCTTCAGGACCTCTTCGCGTTCGGCCGTGGTTTGCTTACGGAACTTCTCGAAGAGAGGCGCGAACTCGGCCTCGTAGGCGGTGCGGTCGTCGTCGGAGTACTCGTCGAGCATGTAGGCGTCGACGTCCCAGCCGCGCGCGGTCATCTCTTGCTGCGCCATGCCCTCGGGGTTCCCACCCAGCACGATGTCGACGCCTCGACCCGCCATGTTGGTTGCGACCGTTACGGCGCCGAGACGCCCCGCCTGTGCGACGATCGCAGCTTCCTTCTCGTGGTTCTTGGCGTTCAGCACCGAATGGGGTACGCCCCGCTTGGACAGAATGCGGCTGAGGATCTCGGACTTCTCGACCGACACCGTACCGATGAGGACCGGCTGACCCTTCTCGTGACGCTCCTTCAAATCGTCCGCTACCGCGCTCCACTTGGAGTCGGCCGTCTTGTAGATGAGGTCCTGCTCGTCGTCCCGGATCATCGGCAGGTTGGTAGGAATCGTCGCGACCCGCAGTCCGTAGATGTGGTTGAACTCGGCCGCCTCGGTTAGAGCGGTACCGGTCATTCCCGCGAGCTTGTCGTACATGCGGAAGTAGTTCTGCAGGGTGATGGTGGCGAGCGTCTGGTTCTCTTCCTTGATGCGCACGCCCTCTTTGGCCTCGATGGCCTGGTGCAAACCCTCCGAGTAACGACGACCGGGAAGGATGCGGCCGGTGAACTCGTCGACGATCTTGACCTCGCCGTGTTCGACGACGTATTCGACATCGCGCTTGTAGAGCTCTTTGGATCGGATCGACTGCTCGAGGTGGTGGACCATGTCCACGTTGACGTGATCGTAGAGGTTCTCGACGCCGAGGATCTCCTCGACCTTCGAGATGCCCTCTTCGCTGATGGCGATCGTGCGCTTCTTCTCGTCGATCTCGTAGTGCACGTCGCGCGTCAACCGCGGAGAGATCCGAGCGAACTGCGTGTAGAGCTTCTGCGACTCCTGCACCGCGCCGGAGATGATCAGCGGGGTGCGCGCCTCGTCGATGAGGATCGAGTCGACCTCGTCGACGATCGCATAGTGATGACCGCGCTGAACCAAGCGGTCCTTCGTGGTGACCATGTTGTCGCGCAGGTAGTCGAATCCCATCTCGTTGTTCGTTCCGTAGGTGACGTCGGCGGCGTACGATTCGCGCCGCTCCTCCGGAGGCATCGAGTTTTGGATGAGACCCGTTTTCAGGCCGAGGTAGCGGTAGATCTGACCCATCCACTCGGAGTCGCGCTTGACCAGATAGTCGTTCACCGTGACGAGGTGCATTCCTTCGCCGGACAACGCGTTCAGGTAGACGGCGAGGGTTGAGGTAAGCGTCTTACCTTCACCGGTCTTCATCTCCGCGATCCAGCCGTAGTGCAGTGCGGCGCCACCCATGAGCTGTACGTCGAAGTGGCGTTGGCCGATCGCCCGCTGGGCGGCCTCACGCGTCACCGCGAAGGCCTCGCCCATCAGGTCGTCGAGGTCCTCACCCCGGTCGAGCCGGGACCGAAACTCGACGGTCTTGCCCCTGAGCTCGTCGTCCGACAGCGCCTCGACGTCCTCCTCGTGAGAGTTCACGACCGGCACGACGGCCTCGAGTGCTTTTAGCTTCTTGCCCTCACCCGCGGTGAGGAGCTTTTGAAAAAGGCTCATAAGGGCATTATGCCCCCGCCTCTGGGCTTCGGCGAAGCTACGCTGCGCCTCGCCGAGCAAGAGGCTCGGAACTCCGCCCTTGGGGTCGGATCAAAGTATCTGGGCTTCGGCGAAGCTACGCTGCGCCTCGCCGAGCAAGAGGCTCGGAACTCCGCCCTTGGGGCGGCATAGTTTCTGCTTTGGGCGGCGAGGGCCTACTTGATGTCGAGAAGCTTCTCGCGGACGGCGTAGACCACTGCCTCCATGCGGGAGTGCAGGTGCAGCTTCTCGAGGATGTTGCGCACGTGGTTCTTGACGGTGTTCTCGCTGATGAAGAGCTCGGACCCGATGTCACGGTTGTTCATGCCCTTGGCGACGAGCTTGAGGACCTCGAGCTCGCGGTCGGTCAGCCGGGGGCCGGGGACCTGGTTGCGCTCGTCCCGGCGCTTGACCATCGCCGCGAACTCGGTCAGGAGCTTGGAGGCCATCGAGGGCGAAATGAGGCTCTGACCTGCATGTACCGAGCGAACCGCGTTGGCGACCTCTTCGATCGAGATCTCCTTCAGGAGGTAACCGGAGGCGCCCGCCTTGATGGCGTCGTAGAGGTCCGCCTCCTCGTCCGAGATCGTCAGCATCAGGATCCGGGTGGAGGGCAGCGTGTCCTTGATCAAGCGGGTCGCCTCGATGCCCGAGCGCTTCGGCATCCGGACGTCCATGAGGACTACGTCCGGCGTGGTCTCCTCGGCCTGGGTCAGCGCCTCGTGCCCGTCGGAGGCCTCGCCGACGACGTCGATGTCGGGCTCCCCCTCGAGCACCATCTGTAGTCCTCGCCGGAAAAGGGCGTGGTCGTCGACGATGAGGACCTTGACGGCCTCGTTGGTGCTCTCGGCTTGCGGCTGCTGTGCCACTTAAACCCCTTTGTGTGTCTCATGAGGTTCGCCGAGAAACTTCCAGTATCTGTCGGCGAAACCGGCCCGATGTGGTCACTCCTGACCAGATTGTAGGGCCTAGGCAGGTGAAAGACCCTAAGCAATAAGTACTAGACCGGACGGGAGCACCTCCCTACCTCGACCGTTCGACATTCAGACACCGTTTTGGTGGGCTGAGTGCCGAAAGCTCATGGCTCCTCGCCTCTGGCCCTTCGGTGCCCGGTTTGACTGGCCTCTCGCCCTCCGATGCCGGTCTGCGCCTCTCCGAGTGTGCAGTCCCTAGGCCTAGGCCGAGCAGGCGGCCAGCACCTCTACCCGGCCGGCCCCCGCCCTCCTGAGCGCCTCGGCACAGGCCGCCGCGGTCGCTCCGGTGGTGACCAGGTCGTCCACCAGGGCCACCCGGGGCGGAGACATCTCGGCCGCAAACGCGCCCCGAAGGTTGGCCCAGCGCTCGGCGGCCCCGAGGGAGGTCTGGTCGAGAGGTTTCCCCCTTCGCGTGAGCAGGGGGGCGACGGGAAGGCCGAGCCGGGCGCCGATCTCGGCCGCGAGGACGCCGGCGTGATCGAATCCGCGTCCCCGGTTCTCGCGCGGCTTGCCCGGCACCCAGGTGAGGACCTCGGCCGCGAGACCCCGGGCCGCCACCTCGGCGACGAGCTCCCGAGCCAGCGGGACCGCGGCCCCTCGGTCACCCCTGAGCTTCAGGTCGAGCACGAGCGACCGGGCCCCCGCTTCGTAGGGCCAGGCCACCAGGAGGTGGTCCACCCCCGGCACGACCGGAATCCGCGCGCTGCCGAGGCCGTCCCGGCACACCCCACAGAGAGGCTCCCCCCTTCGTCGGCAACCGGCGCAGCGTGGGGGCGCCCCCAGGGCGAGCAGCTCGAGCAGGGCCATGCGTCGACCCTAGGCACTCGCGGTGACGGAAATGCGCTCGGGCCGTGCTTCGGAACGCGAAGATGACGCTTGCGAACCCGCCCGAATGACGGTACACAGGCATGCTGGCCCGGTCGGTTGAGCCGAGGGCGTGGGTTGCGAGGCGCATCGCCCAACCCACTCGGGTCGAATGTCCAACCATCTTGATCGGCGCGGAGGCGGATAACTCATGGAGTGGTGGGAACGAGTGGAGGAGCTGTGGGACGTCTGGTTGATCCGGACTGCGATCCAGGTCGCGTTCGTCCTTCTCATAGCCTTCGTACTGACCCGGCTCCTGCGCCGCATCACGACGAAGGTCGGCAACAAGGTCTCGAAGGAAACCACTCCGATCCGAGCCCTGCAACGGACCGAGACCCTCACGCGAGTGCTGTCGTCGGCCGGCATCGTGGTGATCTGGGTGCTGAGCACCTTCTACATCGTGGGAGCCCTGGGCGCGAATCTCGCTCCGCTGCTGGCCTCCGTAGGAATCATCGGTCTGGCGGTTGGTTTCGGAGCCCAGAACCTCGTGCGCGACGTGGTGAGTGGGTTCTTCATCCTGCTCGAGGATCAGTACGGCGTGGGAGACATCATCGAGATCAACCAGGTCGCCTCGGGCAAGGTCGAGACGCTGACGCTCCGGGTTACGGGGATGCGTGCTCTCGACGGCACGATGCATTTCATCGCGAACGGTGAGATCACACATATTGCGAACCGCTCCAAGGACTGGGCTCGCGCAGTCATCGACGTCGGAGTCGCCTACAAGGAAAGCTCCGAGAAGGTTCGACGAACCCTGGAAAGGGTCGCCCTGGAGGCCAAGGAGAACACCGAGCTCGGCCACTCTATGTACGCCGCACCGGAGATACTCGGTGTTGAGATGCTGGGTGAGTACGAGGTCACCTGGCGCGTCATCGTCGACACCAAGCCGGGCAAGCAGTGGGACGTGGGGCGCTCTCTGCGCGAGCGCATCAAGGCGGCCTTCGACGAGGACAACATCGAGATCCCCTTCCCGCACCAGGTGATGATCAGCGCCGAGGACAACGGCTCGAAGGCGCGCGTCGGGACCTGACCCCCGCGCCTACTCTCCGGTCGTACCGTCGATCATCTCTCGAAGTATGTCCAGGTGGCCGTTGTGGCGAGACGTCTCCTCGAGCAGGTGGAGGAGGATCCACCGGAGCGAGCGAACCGATTTCGAATGGCTCGCGATGTCGTCGAGATCAGCCTGAGCGATGATCGCGCGACTCTTGTCGCATTCGGTCGTGTAGAACTCGAAGACCGACTCCGCAGTCTCGTGGTCGTCGATGCGGAACTCGGCATCGGGATCATCCTCTTTCTGCGGAAACTCGGTCTCTTGGGCCGCAAAGATCTCCTGAAACCACCAGCGCTCGACGTAGCCGAGATGTTTGACGATGCCCAACATGCTCGTTCCGGACACCACCATCGGCCGGCGCAACTCCTCCTCGGTCAGGCCCGCGCACTTGATAGTCACGGTCTGACGGTGGTAGTCGAGAAAGGCCTCCAGCGTTTCCTTCTCGGACGCGCTCGGTGGTTCGACCCGAGTGTCCTGCACCACTAGGTGCCCTCCTGCCATTCCTCGAGGTAGGCGGCTTGGTCCCTGGTGAGCTCGTCGATGCGCACGCCCATGGTGTCCAGTTTGAGGCGCGCGACCTCCTTGTCGATCTCCTCCGGCACCTCGTAGACCCTCTTCTCGAGCGAGGCGTGGTTCTTCGCCAGCCACTCGCAGCACAGCGACTGGTTTGCGAACGACATGTCCATGACCGATGCGGGGTGGCCTTCCGCCGCCGCGAGGTTCACCAACCGGCCCTCGCTCAGAACGTATATCTTGCGGTCACCCTCCAGGGCGAACTCCATCACCTCGTGGCGCACCTCACGCTGCGCCGAGGACATCGCCTTCAAGGACTTGAGGTCGATCTCGATGTCGAAGTGTCCGGCGTTGGCCAGGATGGCGCCGTCCTTCATCACCTCGAAGTGCACGTCGCGCAGAACGTGCTTGTTGCCGGTGACCGTGATGAAGATATCGCCGTGGCGCGCGGCCTCGTGTCCACTCGCCACGCGGAAACCGTCCATCGCGGCCTCCAGCGCACGGGTGGGATCGATCTCGGTCACGATGACGCTTGCACCCAGTCCGCGGGCCCGGTTGGCGACACCTCGTCCGCACTGTCCGTAACCGCATACGACCACCGTCTTGCCGGCAATCAGGACGTTGGTCGCGCGAATGATCCCGTCCATCGCGCTCTGCCCCGTGCCGTAGCGGTTGTCAAAGAGATGTTTGGTGTCGGCGCCGTTGATCGAGACCACCGGATACCCCAGGACACCCTTCGTTTCCATCGCGCGCAGGCGAATGACACCCGTTGTTGTCTCCTCGGTGCCGCCGATTATCTCGGCGAGCTGTTCGGTGCGCTTGGAGTGGAGCGTGAACACCAGGTCCCCGCCATCGTCCATCGAGATCATGGGCCGCCTATCGAGAACCGCATTGATGTGCTTGTAGTAGAGGTCGTCATCGACCCCGCGAATGGCATAGGTGGGAATCTCGTAGGTCGAAACCAGCGCGGCCGCGGTCGGGTCCTGAGTCGACAGGGGGTTGGATGCGCACAAGGCGACGTCGGCTCCACCCGCCTTCAACGTGCGCATCAGGTTGGCGGTCTCGGTCGTCACGTGCAGGCAGGCCGCGATGGTGATGCCCTCGAGGAGTTTCTCCTTCTCGAACCTCTCCCGAATGCGCTGCAATACGGTCATCTGACGGTCCGCCCATTCCACGCGCAGCCGTCCCTCGTCGGCCAGACCAAGGTCTCGTACGTCACCCTCGACTGTCATGCTCCTCTACTCCTCTTGTTGGTCGGTCGCTCGTTCGGTCGATTTGCTACTGCTCTGCGAGTTGTTGCTTGAACCTCTCAATGACCGGCACGGGGCCGGGATCGACGTTGTTGATCAAACCGGCGTAGATCGCTGCCAGCTGAGTGGTGAGAATCAGCGAAAGCAACCGAGCGAGGGTGCTGATGCCCTGCGATTGCAGCTCGATGACTTCGCTCACCGATCCCTCGATCAACCGCTTCGTGACATCGAGTCTCTGGGCGACACGCTCGTGGTCATCGCCGTCGCGCAGGAGCACCACCACGAACTGCTCTCTGGGTACGTGCGGCCAGCCGTAGGGCTCGATCTCGTTGTGATTCATCTCGGGAAAGGAGTGTGCGAAAGCCGGCACCTTGGCGTACTCGTTGAGGTCGCACTTGAAACGGTACGCGGCCACCTCGCATAATCCGTTGCCGCCGTAGATCACGGGTACGCGACCGGCAAGCGAGGCTCCCAGCCGCTTGGCCGCATTCGCTTCGAGCGGGATGCCACGCGCACACCGTTTCGCAACGCCGGTGAGCATCTCCACCGCCTCCTCGACGTCGTCGGTACAGTCCGGAACCAATCCGATTTCGACCAAAACGGCCATCACGGGGAGCGCCAGATAGCCGAGCGAGGCGCGCGGCTGCAGGCCTCCCGGCACCTTTACGTGCGCGACCCCGTAGCTGGTAGCGCGTTCTGCGAGACGCCCGCCCGAAGACACCGCTACGGAGCGCGCTCCCCGGTCGTGCAGCTCATCGAAGACCGCGAGGGTCTCTTCCGTGTCGCCTGAGTAGGAAACCAAGAAGGCGAGCGTGTTGCGACCGATCCACTCGGGCAGCGGCCCGTAGCCTTTGATGGTGCGCCAGGGAACGCCGAGCCGGGGCTCGACCAGGGCCTGTACCACGTCTCCCGAGATCCCCGAGCCGCCCATGCCGACGACCACGATGTTTTCCACGCCGGCGGCATCGGGCAGGTCGCGCGCGGCCCGGCCAATGGTCCACGCCTCTCGGCACTGGTCCCCGAGATGCTCGATCACGTCGAGCACGCCTAGGGAGTCGAGTCGGGTGACGGCCTGAACGTCGTCGAGATTCACCCGGGATGGCCCTCGCCCTTTCATGCCGGTTTCTCGGCCTCGTCGATCAGCATGACCGGGATGTCGTCCCGGACCGGATAGCGGTACCCGCATTCGCCTCGGCACACGATGACGTTCTCGGCCTCGACGTACTCCACCTCACCTCGGCAATTGGGACAGATGAGAATGTCGAGCAGCTTCTGATCCAGCGGCATTGTCAGTCTCCTCTGATCAGGCCGAGCACCTCATCGCGCTTGGCCAACATGAGCTCCTTGGTGCGGGCCTCGAGATTCAACCGCAGCAGTGGTTCGGTGTTCGACGCCCTGCAGTTGAACCACCAGTCCTCGTACTCGACCGTGAGCCCATCGGTCCAATCCGGTTGGGCATCGGAGTAGGCGGCGGCGAGCTTGTTGATCGTGGCCTCCTGGTCCGAGACCTCGCTGTTGATTTCGCCCGACGCCCAATATCTGCGCAACGGCGACAAGGCCGCCGACAAGGGACCTTCGGATGCCGACATTGCTTCGAGCACGAGCAGGGCGGCGATCATGCCGGAGTCGGCTCTGAAGTTGTCGCGGAAATAGTAGTGCCCCGAATGTTCGCCGCCGAAGATGGCCCCGGTCTCGGCCATCACCTGCTTGATGAACGAATGCCCCACGCGCGTGCGGATGGGCTCGCCGCCTTGCTCTCGGATTACTTCGGGAACGGTCCAAGAACAGATCAGGTTGTAGATGACCTTCTCACCGGGGTTCTTCTGCAGCAAGGTCTGGGCGACCAAGGCGGTCGTCAGCGAGCCGGAGATCGGTTCGGACCTCTCGTCCACGAGGAACATCCGGTCGGCATCTCCGTCGAAGGCGATGCCGACATCACATCCCTGTTCGAGCACGAGTTTCTGCAGATCTACAAGGTTGGATTCCTCGATCGGGTTGGCCGGGTGATTCGGGAAGTTTCCGTCGAGTTCGAAGTAGAGCGGGGAGACCTCGAGAGGAAGGTTCTCGAACACGATCGGCACGGTCTTCCCGGCCATGCCGTTGCCCGCATCGATTGCGACCTTCAAGGGCTTGAGGCTGTCACCGTCCACAAAGGAGCGACAGTGCGCCGCGTAGTCATCCAGGACATCGACCTTCTCCACCCGGGGCGTTGTATGCGGCGGGTCCAGAGTGGCGGCTATCTCTCGTATGTCGTTCATTCCGGAATCGGAGCCGATCGGCACGGCCTGCGCCTTGCACATCTTGAGGCCGTTGTAGCGAGCGGGGTTGTGCGACGCGGTGAACATGACTCCGGGTAGATCGAGCTTGCCCGAGGCAAAGTAGAGCGCGTCGGTGCTCACCTCACCGATGTCGACCACCGAGGAGCCCTCCGCCGTCACGCCCTCGGCGAACGCACTCGCCAGCGGCTGCGAGGAGGGACGCATGTCGCGCCCCACGATGATCCGATCCGATTCAACGAAGCGCGCGAGCGCCGCACCCACACGGCCGGCAACGTCCTCGTTGAGGTCGTCGGGATACACGCCCCGGACGTCGTAGGCCTTGAAGATGGTGTTCAGGTCGCTGGTCACGAGCGCAGTCTAAGAGACGCGCCGGGCGCCCCGGTCAGGGGTGTTACGGCCCTCTGGAGGTGTCGCGCGCCCTCCCGGGGCGGAGAAAAGGCATTGACGACGACGCCGGGGGCTGCAAGGCTTCGCGAAATGATCAAAGAGCAGGTCTTGCGCGAGGACCAACAGTGGCGTGAGCATGCATCGTGCCTCCACTTCTCTGCAGTCCTATTCTTCGGCTTCGATGACACCGAGGCCCCCGCGGAGAAGAGGCTGCGCGAGGACCAGGCGAAGACGGTCTGCTACGAGTGTCCCGTCCGCCAAGAATGCCTCGACTACGCCCTCTCCGCGCGCGAATCTCACGGCATTTGGGGCGGTATGACCGACGTGGAGCGACGCCGGTACGCCAACCGCTCCCACTAGCTCGCTTCATTGTTCCGAAGCCTGGAGCCCCTTGTATCTTCTGGCACGTGTCCGACCCGCGGCCCAAACCGACCCAGACGCTGTCAAAAGTCCTTACGCGCTTCCGCAGGCGCGGTCCCGTCGAAGTGCTCGGCACGGGCATTCGCCGGCTCAAAGAGTTCGTCTCGTCGTCCGACGAACTGATCATTCTGGCGCGGCCCGCGGGCGGCGAGACTCCCGAGAGGGACGACCTCGCTTTCGTCGAAGCGGCCGCGTCGGACGGGAGCCGCTATGCACGAGACATCGGTACCGATTCTCGAACAACCTTTGCGGCACGCCTGTCGGACGCCTCGCGCTGCTTCCTGGTCGTCGAGGAGGGAAAGGTGTTGCACGCCACTTGGGTCACGACTCGGTCGGCGTGGACGAGAGAGCTCGGCGGCTACCTCCTGGCGCCCGGCGGTGACTGCTACGTCTACGAATCGTTCACGCGCGCGGATGCGCGCGGCAGGGGCGTCTATCCCTTCGCGCTCGAGGGCATCTGCGCGTGGGCGGCCGCCCAGGAACTGGGACGCGTCTGGATCGGTGTCGAGGCAGACAACAACCCGTCGCGGCGCGCGGTCGCCAAGGCGGGGTTCGAGCCTCAGCTGACCATCTCCTACCGTCGCAGCTTGGGCCGGCTCGAGGTCAGCGGTGGGCGCTGTCCCGAGGGAAGCATCGAAATGCTGTGCTGGAGCAAGTCGGGATGAGAACCGGCGGGCGCAGACCCGCCTCCGTCACGGTGGCGCGAAGGAGCAAAGCGAGCCATACTCTTTCGGTCATCAGCGCTTCAGGGCGATCAAGTTTGCGGGCGCTCGGAAGTCTGATACCGACTCGATTCGCTCTGCCGTAGAGGTAAAAACTCGCCGCCAGAGCGGAAGCCGGCACACCCCCTCAACTGGCACCTGTTGCCGGTCGAACGGCATCACCGACGCCGAGCGCCCGCAGCCCCACGACAAAGGCCGCCTGGCGGCGGCCTCGTTGTCTGATTCTTGTAGATCGAGTGCGGGACTAGCGCCGGCCTGCGAGGCCGAGCACCTGCTCGAGGGCCACGGGGCCCCCCTCGTTTTCCCACCATTTCGCCTCGCATTTGCGACACGAGTAGAACTGGACCATCTCATCGGTCAGGCGAATCTCGATGTGGATGCAGTCTCGGCCCTGGCACTCCGGACAGTTCATCGCTTTCCTCCCGGTCGAACTCCGCCCCAGTGGAGTCGGTTGCTTGATAATCGGCACCCGCGGGCGCCCGGGATATACGTAATCGACGCGGTTGGACAAAGTGCTCAAAGCGGGCAGCGGAGGAGAGGTCCCGGGGGTCGGACCAGAGACGACGGAATCAGACCAGGGACGACTGGGACTTCAGGAAAAGGCGCGGCTCGGAGCGGCGATCGTCCAGTAGCCAGCCGCGGGGAGCCACGAGCTTGTCCGCGCAGCCGAAGCAGAGCTCGTAGAGGTGCGGCGAGACCTCCCCCTCGGGCGCGTCGTGAAGGACCGCCAGACGAGCGGCGTAGTCATAGGCCAAGAGGGCCGAAGCGGGCTGGTGGCAGCTCGGCTTGGAACAGAGTCGCACGGAGGCAGGCTATGACGGCCCGCTCGAGGATTGGCGGATTCGCGGAGGCCGGCCTCGTTTTACGCTTCGGCCATGCCAACGGCGACCTTCGACGACGTCACCATCCACTACGAGAGACGCGGTAGAGGGAGCGGGCCTCCCCTGCTCGGCATCATGGGCTTCGGGCTCGACCAGCGCTTCTGGGCGAGCCAGATCCCGGTCGTCACCGAGACCAACGAGTTCATCACCTTCGACAACCGGGGGGTGGGGCACTCGCACGGTCCCCCTGTCGCCACGATCGAGGACATGGTCGAGGACACCTTGCGGCTGCTCGATCACCTGGAGATCGAGCGCTGCCTCGTCTACGGAATCTCGATGGGCGGCGCCATTGCCCAACACCTCGCGCTCGAGCATCCCGAGCGCGTTTCGGGACTGGTGCTCGCGGTGACCTGGGCCCGGCCCTTCGAATTCATGCGCCGCCAGCACCTTCTGGCGAGGGCCCTGATCGAGGCGGGCGGCCCCGAGGTCCTCGTCGAATCGACCCTGGTGCGCATGTTCACGCCGGCCTTCTTCGAGATGGGGGCCGAGGCGCTGGACCAGATGGTGAAGGCGTTGTTGGCGGACTCGGGCCCCGACATGCCCCGGCCCGAAGTGCTTCTCGCCCAGGTGGATGCGGTCGACAAGCACGACGTCATCGACCGGCTGCCGGCCATCTCGGTGCCGACGCTCGTCATCGGCGCCCGCACCGACATGATGGTTCCGTACCTGGGCTCGGAAGAGATCGCCGGCGCGATCGAGGGGGCCGAGTTCGTGACGCTCGAAACGGGCCACGGCTGCATGATCGAGGAGATGCCGGCCTACAACGCGGCCATCCAGGCCTTCCTGGCCAAGCAGCTGCCCTAACCGGGCCGGTAGCCGCATCGGCGAGGTGTGGACATTTGCTCACCCCATAGGGGGCATAGATGTCCGCAGCTCGGTATCATCGAAAGCGCAACCCGCAGGGTAAGTAGGTCTCGACCGAACGCTTTCTGCGGGTTGTCTTGTTACAGCTTCAACTCGGCCTGCCCTAGCAAGCGCCCGAGCTTCCGAATGAAGGTAGCTCCTTGAGTCCGCATCACGAGTCGCGTTAGGCGGAGGACCTTCCAATCGAGATCGACGTAGAAGTTGCCTCGAGCGGCATCCCGCTCAAGCGACTCGAAGCCCTCATGCCATTCGTGGCTATCGACCTCTATTCCAACACGAACTTCGGGCCAGGCGAAATCCAGCCGGCGTCGCTCTCCTGCGTCGCTTGTAACCCAGTGCTGGAGCTTGGGCGGTCTGAATCCGTGTGAATCAAGGAAGTTCTTCGCGTCTATCTCGAGCGGTGAGTCCGTGCTCGCCCCGCCAATCCGCTCCCGAATCAGCGTTCTGAGGATGGCTGTCCCTCTGCGCCCACGACTTCCCACTTCGTCGAGTCGGGACAAGATGAGGGCCGGGTAGGTGAGACGCTGTCGTAGCGCGGAATCAAGCGCCTTTTCGAGTGCGGTGGGATCCAGCACCCCGGCGAGGTCGATCAAGGTAGAGGTTGGATCCGTAACGGTGAAACCCCTGTAACGGACCGTGTGCAAGGGACTGCCGCACCTAGTTCGGTGGACGATGATGCCCGGCGGAGGTCTGCGTCGGAGCCGCGAGGAGACCTCGATCAGTCGGTCGTGAACTCCATCCAGGTTCCAGAGTCGAGCTGCGGCTCGGTGCGAAACGAAACCCTCTGACCATAGACACGCGGCCATCAGCATGGTTTCCCAAACCAGCCGCGTCCCCCGGATGCAATACACGCCGGTGAGGACCTTCAGCCAACGCCCAGAAGTCAGCCGGTGCTCGATCGAACGATGGGTCAGGCCGCACGCTACTGCCTGGGAGCGGCGAAACACGCCGTGTTGCCGCTCGGCCCACTGCTCGCAGCATTGGTCGGCCGCGAGAAGGCTCATGGAACCATCCCACCGGTGTTTCGCAGAACCCGCTGTGACGTGAGTCACAGAGGCGTGGAAATTCACTCACACCATAGGGTGAGCAGATGTCCTCAGTTCGCCGAATGCACAGCTAGCGGACTGCTCTTTGGCTAGAGGTAGCTCCGCAGGTTCCATAGTTCCGGGAAGAACCGCTTCGACAGCGTCGTGCGCAGGTAACCGGCCCCCGTTGAGCCTCCGGTGCCCGTCTTCGAGCCGATCTGACGCTCCACCATCAGGACGTGGTGCTGGCGCCACAAGGAGAACAGCTCGTCGTGGGTCAGCAGCGCCTCCGAGAGGTAGAACTCCTCGGCGTACCGGCGGCGGTTGCGGGCGATCTGCAGCAGGCTTGCTCTCCGGGCCTCCTCATCGTCGCCGGGCATCGGGAGTCCCCGCTTCCCGAGCAGCGCACAGAAGCCGTCCCACAGGGTCGGATCCTCGAGGCGGCCCCGCAGCCGCACCTCTTCGTCCCCGGTCAGGACCAGCCGCTCGACGTAGCGCTCGTCCTTCAGGCCCGAGAGAAACTCGACCTCGCGGAACTGGATCGACTGGAAGCCGCTCGCCGGAGCGAGGTGCTGGCGAAACTCGAGGAAGTCCCGGGGCGACATCGACTCGATCACGGGGACCTGGGCGATCATCACCCGCTCTATCGAGTGAGCCCGCTCGAGCAGGTGCTTCGCCTGGTGGGCGTCGCCCTCCAGCATGAGATCCCTGACGCTGGTGAGCTCGAACAGGAGTTGTTTGAACCAGAGCTCGTAGGCTTGGTGGACGACGATGAACAGGAGCTCGTCATGGGCCGGCGGATCGCTGAGCAGATGCTGGAGCGCCAGCAGGTCGGGGACCTTCAGGTAGCTCCCGTAGGACAGCTCGCGGTCCTGCTCGCCGAAACGGGGGGGCCGCGGCTGGGACTCGCTCATCGTGTCTGGTTACCACACGGTGAGCGGGGTCGCCGCGGAGGACGTGGATCAGCCGAGCGTCGTGGATACGATCGAGGCACCGACCTCGATCCTGTCGTACAACTGAATCACGTCGTCGTTCGACATCCGCACGCATCCGTGCGACGCGGCCGTGCCGAGCGATGAGAGGTTCTCGGTCCCGTGGAAGCGAATCGCGGGAGCCGACCAGTTGACCGCCCGCACCCCGAGGGGATTGTTCACGCCCGGCGCGATCTCGGCCGGCATGCTCGCGCCCCACCCGTCGGGGGCGGGATTGATCCACGTCGGCATGTAGCGCAACTCCGTCACCGTGTAGACGCCGGTGGGCGTTGGGTAATTGGGCTGGCCCACCGCAACCGTCCACGAACTCGAGATCTCGCCATCCTCGTAGAGATAGAGCTTGCGCTCGTTGTGACGCACGAGCAGAACCTGGTCGTAGGCCTCGCTCGTGACCTCGGGCTTGAGGATCTTGTGCGCGACCTCAACTCGTTCGCCTCCTCCGCGCAGCGCTTTGCGGAGGCTCTTGAAGGACTTGTCGACGTTGACCTGAACGCCGGTCTTCTCCTTGGTGATCTCGACCCAACCGGTCGAGTAGTCGAGGGCGGCATCCACCGGCTCGACATCGATCTTGCCGGCGATCTTCTTGACGAGTGCCTTGGCCCCCTTGCCGGGGTAGGTGATGGCCACGTCGCGCTCGAAGTCGACCCGCTCGTTGAGGAAGCGCATACCGACCTTGTCCATGAACGAGGTTTGCTCGCTCGCCGACATCGCCGTCTCGACCGCACGCTTCGCGTCACCGTGGGCGCCGAGCGCACGCGGGGTGGTGGTCCACTCGCGACCCTCGTAGGTGAGCGTGATCTCGCGGTCCAGTTGAGGGGCGATCTCGGTCTTTACCGCCCTCAGCGCCTCTTTCGAGGTCATCCCCGCGACGTCGATTCCCGCCACCGAGGTGCCGGGAAGAAGCTTGCCCTCGTAGGAATTCGAGTAGTCGTAGGTGGCATAGGCCACGCCGGCGACCCCGAGCCCAAGAATTCCCAAGAGCACGGCCAGCAGGATTAGGCCGCGCTTGCCCACCCGGCGGCGGGCCGGCGTGTCGCCCCGCGTTACTTCGCTGTTCGTCTTCTCTTCTGTGCCCATGCCTCTTAAACCTCTGGGGTGCTCGGGGAGTTGCATCCTACCTGCGCGTTTGTGATTAGCGGAAGCCCCAATCTGAATCGGCCTCTTTCGGCCCTGAGTGAAGCCGAGGCCGGCGGTTGCCCGGCGAGAGAGGCGGTGACACGATGGACTTCATGGAAATACACGACTCGCTTCTCGATCTCATCGGCGACACTCCCCTGTATCGCTTCCGAGCCATTACCAGGAACCTTGCCTGCGACGTGGCGGCCAAGCTCGAGATGCTGAACCCCGGGGGCAGCGTCAAGGACCGCATCGGGATCCGCATGATAGAGGCGGCCGAGCGCGACGGCCTGCTCCGACCCGGTGGCACAATCGTCGAACCGACTTCGGGGAACACCGGCGTGGGCATCGCCATGGCGGCGGCCGCCAAGGGTTACAAGTGCGTTTTCACCATGCCGGACAAGATGAGCCAGGAGAAGATCTCGCTGCTGAGGGCCTACGGCGCCGAGGTCGTCATCGCACCCACCGCGGTCCCGCCCGATCACCCCGAGTCCTACTACCGCGTCGCCGACCGCCTGACCGAGGAGATCCCGGGCGCCTTCCAGCCCAATCAGTACTTCAACGCGGCGAACCCTCAGACGCACTACGACACGACGGGGCCCGAGATCTGGCGCCAGACCCAGGGCCGGATCACGCACTTCGTCGCCGGCGTCGGCACCGGCGGAACCATCAGCGGCAGCGGACGTTACCTGAAGGAGCAGAAGCCCGAGGTCCAAGTGATCGGCGCCGACCCCGACGGTTCGGTCTACTCCACCGCGGAGGCGAGGCCCTATCTGGTCGAGGGCGTGGGCGAGGACTTCTGGCCCGAGACCTTCGACCCTTCCGTCGTGGACCGCTACGTCACCGTGACCGACAAAGACTCGTTCCTCGCAGCGCGCAGGGTGACGCGCGAGGAGGGCCTGCTGCTGGGAGGCTCGGGCGGCCTGGCCGTGCACGCCGCCCTCGAGGTCGCCGCGGAACTCGACGAGCACGCGCTCATGGTGGTGTTGCTTCCCGACTCGGGGCGCGGTTACCTCTCCAAGCTTTACAACGACTCGTGGATGCTAGAGCACGGCTTCTTGGACCGTCCCGGCACCGCGGCGCGCATCGGCGAGATAGTCGCCGCCAAACGGCAGCTCGGGCCCGACATGCCGGATCTCGTGGCGGTCGCGCGGGACGAGAAGGTGGGCCGCGCCATCGACCTGCTTCAGAGTTACGGGATCAGTCAGATTCCGGTCGCCACCTCGGACAAGCCCGAGACCGTGGACGACATCGTCGGTTCGGTGCACGAGCGGGGACTTCTCGACCGCGTCTTTCGCGACCGGGACGCCATCGGCCGCTCGGTATCAGAGATCATGGACGAAGCACTGCCCGTGGTCGAGCTTCGTCACGGGATCGACGACGTGGTCATGGATCTCTCCCAGGGGGCCGAGGCCGTGGTGGTCGTGGACGGCCCCAAGCCGGTCGGGGTGCTCTCGCGCGCCGACCTGTTGGAGTTCCTGGCCCACCAGCCGAGCTAACGCCGGGCGGGCTTCAATTCGGGCTTTTGGAACACCGACGTCGCCGAGCGAGGTGGATTTTCCAAAAGGGGTCGAAGCGGCGATTTCGGGTCCGGCGATTTCAATTCCGTCTTTCGATGCCGGGTTTTGGGTTTGGTTCTTATCGCGGTTGTCCTAACTCGCCGCCAGCGCCTGGTCGAGGTCGGCGACGAGGTCGTCGGGATGCTCGATCCCGACCGACAACCTCACGAGGGAGTCCGAGACCTCGAAGCCGGATCCGATCAGGCTGGCGTGGGTCATCTTGCCGGGATGCTCGATGAGGCTCTCGACGCCGCCCAGGCTCTCGCCCAACCAGAAGAGCTTCGTTCTGGCGCACGCCGCGAGCGCCAGGTCCTCGCTCGCGGCCTCGAAGCCCACCATGCCTCCATAGAGGGGAGTACCGGCCGCCGACATCTGCCGCGTCGCGACATCGTGACCGGGAAACCCGGAGTCCCCCGGATAGTGAACCCGCGTCACCGCGGGATGGGAGTGGAGATGCTCCGCCACTCGCTCGGCCCCCTCGCTGTGAGCGCGCATCCGTATCGCCAGGGTCTTGAGTCCGCGCAGGAGCAGCCAGCAGTCCATGGGCCCCGGGACCGCCCCGACGGCGTTCTGCAGGAAGCGCAAACGGTCGGTCAACCCATCGTCGCCCGTGGTGACGGCCCCCATGACGAGATCGGAATGACCGCCGAGGTACTTGGTGGCCGAATAGACGACCGCGTCGGCGCCGAAGTCGAGCGGCCGCTGCAGGTAGGGGGTGGCGAAGGTGTTGTCCACCACCACGAGAGCGCCGGCCTCGTGGCCGAGCCGGGACAGCGCGGCCAGGTCCAACACCTTGAGCAACGGGTTGGTGGGCGTCTCGGCGACGAGAAGATCGACGCCTGAAGCGCAGGCCCCGGCGACCGCTTCGAGATCCGTCATGTCCACGGCCTCGAAGGTGAGCCCAAGCTGGTTGAAGACCCGGGCGAAGAGCCTGTGGGTACCGCCGTAGACGTCGTCGGGAATCAGAACCCTGTCTCCCGAGCTCAAGGTCATGGCCAGGGTGGTGATCGCCGCCATGCCGGAGGCGAAGGAAACACAGTGTTCGGTCCCCTCGAGGGCGGCGAGACAGGTCTCGAGGGATCGGCGGGTGGGGTTGTCGGTCCGAGAATATTCAAATCCTTTGTGCGTTCCTACAGCTTGCTGGACGTAAGTCGATGTTTGATAGATGGGGACCACGGCCGAGCCGGTGGTTGGGTCGGGGTCCTGGCCCGTATGGATGGCAACGGTTTCAAAACGAATATCCTCGGACACTTGTGCGCTCCAGTTCGTGAGGCGGAGGGACTGAAGATCGACGTTTTCTCTAACACGCAGGCAGACGGCTTCATTGCAGTCGTCGGCCAGCTTCGCAAAGACCACGGCCGGCTGCCGCTCTCTTACGTAGAGGCGGTTGAGAGCGCCGGGGGCAGCGCGCGCGTGATCTCGACCTTTCAGGTGCTGGCCGGTGAGGAGGTTCCCGCGGGTCTCGAGGCCGTCACCGGAGTCGAGGAGACGGATACCTCGGTGCTCGACGGCGCCGTTGGCCTGCTCCTCCCCGGCGGAGGCGACATCGACCCCTCGTGGTACGGCTGCGAGACCCATCCCCAGACCAACCGGATAAGCCACCGGCGCGATCGGTTCGAGCTGAACCTGATCCGAGTGGCGCTGGAGCGAGACATGCCGATCCTGGGGATCTGTCACGGCATGCAGCTGCTGAACGTGCGCTTCGGCGGAACTCTGGATCAAAACCTCGGCGACGATCCCAAGTGCATCCGACACGATGTCGGGATGCCCAGCCCCCAGCCCGTTCACGGGATCGGCGTCGAGCCCCACAGCGTGCTGGCCGAGATCCTGGGAGCAACCCGGCTCGAGGTGAACTCGCATCACCACCAGGGCGTGGCCCGGCTCGCCGAGGGTCTCGAGAGCGCGGCCTGCGCGGACGACGGCGTGCTCGAGGCGCTCGTCGCGCCCGCCTACTCGTGGGTGGTGGCGGTGCAGTGGCATCCCGAGGCGATGACCGGCGACGCCGCGCAGCGGCGGCTGTTCGAGAGCTTCGTGGAGGCGAGCGAGGAATTCGGGGCCCTCTTCGACCGGGTAGCCAGCTAACGGCCCAAGGCCAAAGGCGGCACCAAAGGGGGAATTTAGCGTTCCGCAGCCCTAGTTCTGCGGCCCTCCGAAGTCGGGCTGGCCCATGACCGAGGAGGCGTCCGAGCGACCCTCTTCCCAGGCCACGCGCTCGGCCACGATGCCGCCGCCCTCGGAGGTCACCGCGAGAAACGCTCCCCGACTCGACCCCAGGTCGTCGAGCGAGACCGACACCCGTAAACCGGCCGGCACCGTGATTCCCTGGAGTTGCTCCGGGCGTGCACCTTCCCCGGACCCGTTGTAGACCACCACGTCCACCGTCGCGTCCCGCGGGGTCGGATTCTGAAGGACCAGGGATTCGGTCGTGGGCCGGGTCGAAGGCGGCGCCACCAGCCAGGCGTCCGAGGCGCGCGTGGCTCCCACCTCGGTGATACGGCCGGTCATCTGGCCGCCGTCAAACACGGTCGTGGAATCGGCCACGATGGGAACCTCGTTGTCGACCGTAACCACAGCGCTTACGCCGCCGACATTGCGTCTCCTCGCGTCCAGCCGGTTGGCGACCGCCAAACGCGTCGCGGATTGGGGCGGGACTGCGATCTCGATGAGCTTGGAGGACTGGACCGGCCCCTCGTTCGTCGACAGGGCCACCGAGACGCTGGACTCCTGCTCGTTGGGGTTCATGAGGGTGATGGTCTGCCGGGCCTGCCCGCTCACCTCGCCCGCGGGGAAGTACCACTCGGTGGCCGGAGCGGGAGCACCCAGAGAGAACTCGAGGCCCGGGGATTCACCCTCCGGATTCGTCCACAGCGCTTTCCAGGCGATGACCCGGCCGCGCACCGAGTGCAGACGAACGGACAACAGGTCTTGGGGAATGGCGGCTCCGCTGATGGAGACGACCTCGACCTGCCCGGAGGCTACGGCGACCTCGGAGAGCTGCGCCGATGTCTCCTCGCCCTCCTCGGTCAAGAAGTTGACCCGGACCACCGCCTCGTCGGGGAACGGGTTCGCCACGACGAGCCGGTAGTCCGTTGCTACCGAACTGTCGCCGCTCGGGAAGTACCAGTTCTGCGAGGAGTCCGTGGCGCAGGTACCGGCCCCCACTCCCTCGACGGTCCCCGAACGTCCGACTCGAGCGTTCACGAAATGAGAGGTGGCAGCCGCGACCGGTGAGCCAAAGCCCTCGGCCACCACCGGTTCGGGGGTCTCGATCGGGCGCGTGACCGTGGATCCGGCGGACAGCTCCAGAGGCTCAGGCTCCGGGGGTTCGAGTTCGACCGGGACCACATCCGGCGACGCGGTCGCGAGCGAGACATTCGCCCCCGACCCCTCCTCGAGGATTCGAGAGGAACAGAACTGTGCCCGTTCGAAAAACGGGGGGCCCGGTTGCTCGGCCGAGGAGGGCTCCGCGTCATCCGTCGCGAGATCGAACCCGATACCGGCGAGCATGAGCACGGCCACCGCGATGAGCAGCGTCAGGTCACGCATGCGCTCCATCAGGAAGGCGGCCTCCTCTTTTCGCTCCGGCGGCTCGGGAAGGCGGCTCCGATCATGAACAACCACAGCAGGGGCAGCACCACCAGCCACGCGTAGTCGATCAGGGAGCGGGAGAACTCAAGTTCGAGCGGCGCCTCATCACCGCCGGGAAGATCGAACGCGTTGCCCCACCCGGACTCGGTGCGTTCCAACTCGTCCCCGCCGCTCGTCGCGCTCCAGTTCTCGTCGCGCGTCTCGGCCAAGAAGACAACTCCCGGTACCGAGACCTGAGAAGCGCGGTATTTCGAGGGATCCTCGCGCGCCAGGATCGCGTGCTCGGAGGGAGGTTCGCCCGAAGCAATCGTGGGATCCTCCTCCGAGATCGCGGCCACGTAGGGAGGGAGCTCCTCGTACACCGCCGCGCGCTCCAGGGCCGCGGCGTTCTCGAACACGAGGAAGTCGCTCTCGCTGCGGATCAGAGCGAGGTCACGCTGCGCTCGCCAGGGACGCGTCTCGGAATCGCGGTCGACGATGATGAATCGAATGTTGAAGCTTCCCAAGAGGCTTCCCGCGCGGTCGGTCTCTCCCGACTGGATCGAGCCGACGACCTCCTCCAGTCGTTGAGCGCCGTCGCCGGTGTTGCCCGCGAAGAGATCGTCGAGAGCGGGACCATTCGGGTCCGTCAGGAAACCGGCCCAGTGGGGACGAGCCGAAGTGGCGGCCCCGCCGGTCCAATCCCGCCCCACCCAAAGCGCCCGGAAGTCCCCTTGGCGCGCAGAGTCCGCCCGCAACAGCGCGGTGATCTGATCCGTCTCGGTCGCCTCGGGCGCGCTGCCATCGCCCATTCCGGGGGCCCAATCCCCTCCCGCCAGCGTCGGGGCCAGGCCGGTGACGGCCAGAAACAGCGCGGCGGCGAGTCCGGCAACGGTGACCCCCTGCACGAGTCCGAACCCTCGTCGGGGGAGGTCGAGACGAAAGGCGCCGACCGCAAGACCGGCCAGGCCCGAGAACGAGAGAGAGATCAGAACGCCCATCTCCGTCGGCGAAGCGACCGCCGGGGCCAGGATCCCCGACGCGGTGGCCGTCACGAGAAAACCCATGCCCACGATCAACGCCCAGAGTGCGATCGCCAGCCGGCGCCGTTGCCCGGCTCCGGTGGCAACGGCCACCACTCCCAGAACGGGAAGAGCAAGCCCCAGCAGCACGGGACCCTCCGGAGTCTGGCCGAGCAACACGCTGATCATCCCGTGGCCGTTGAAATGAGTGACGAAATCCGCGTAGGGCGCCCCCGCATTCAGGACCGACAGCGCGCCACCCTCGCTCGCCCAGCTCAGACTCCAGGGCAAGAGCAGCGCCCAGCCGAGCGCCAGACCGATAAGGCATCCGCCGAGCCCCTTCAGTTCGGTCCCGGCCCTCCCCACCACCGTGCGAATGGCGGTCAGAAGCAGGGCCGCGAGGAGGTAGAGGAACAGAGAGCCGGGCACGAACGCGGCCGATAGGGCCGCGAACAGCCCGAGGGTCGCCACCTCGCGTCCCGCCGACCAGCGCGCGGGTCGAACCCAACCGACCAGCCGCAGAATCGACAACAGCACGTAGGGGGCAGCCGCACCGAAGACGAGAGATCCCAGCGCGCCGGCGCGCAGGCCCGCGTAGCCGACGGCTCCGAGCACGTACACGACACCCGTCGTGAAGCGAGCGGGACGATCCACCAGTTCGGAAACGAGCCGCGTGGCTCCGAAAAAGGCGGCGGCGGCCAGCAGCAGGAGTAGGAGCTTCTGGGCGAAGCCCGCCGCCCCGAAACTGACAAACTGCACCACACCCAGTACCAGGAACGACGTCGGGGCCGGTCCGGGACCACCCAAACCGGCGTCCTGCCAGGGCGAGGCCCACTGGCGCCACATCGATGTCGCGCGTCCGGGAAAGGGCAAGAGCTCGCCGAACGTCGCGGCCGGCGCCCAAAAGAGGTCTCTGAAGCCCAGAACGACAAACACGAGGATCGCGATGACCGCGGCGATCTGCCAGCCCCTGATGCGTGCCGTGGCGGCGCGCGCTTGAGTCGTCCGGCGAGACACGATGTCTGCCCTGCGGCCCCAGGTCTCCTCCAGGCGTTCTGCTTGGTCGAGCGCGTACGCCCCCAAACGCGCCGGGAGGCGCACCATGAGCCGCGTCAGTTCGGTGTCGGTAACCTTTCGAGTGCTTTGCACCCGCCTGCGCTCGCCCAGAGTCTGCGGGAATCGCACGAGATTCCACGTCAGCGCGCGCCCGAGATTCCCGACCTCACGTGGTTCCCGGAGTATGAGAAAGCTCAACATCTCGCCGATGGTCAGCAACACGAACAAGGGGATCAGCGTCAGGAGACGCAGCCCCGACGCGTTCTTGGTGATCGTGTGGAGACGGTTGCGACGGATGAAGTAGCGCGGGGGCCCGAAGCGCGTCGAGCGCTGCCCCCTCGCCATCGAGATTGCGTGTCGCGCCCTCGCTGCGGGTTCCAGCCTCACCGTGTACCCCAATAAGCGCGCGCGCCAGCAGAGATCCAGGTCTTCGCTGTACGCGCCGAGATGCGCATCAAAACCGCGCATGCGCTTGAAGACGTCGTGGCGGATGAGCATGACCGTACTGGTTACGTAGAAGACCTCGGTCGAACGGTCGTGCTGACCGAGGTCGATCTCTCCTTGTTCCAAGCCCTTGTAGGGGTAGCCGAAACGGTCGATCGCCATGCCGACCTCTTCGAGGATGGTCGGATCGCTCCAGGAGACGATCTTGGGTCCCACCACCGCCGTCCTCTCGTCGTCCCGCAGCCGTTCGGCCATTCTCGCCACGGATTGAGGCGTGAGCGCGGCATCATCGTGGACGAAGAGCAGATAGTCGGCGTCGGTCCTGACACGAGAGAGCGCCCAGTTGATCGCAGCGCCGTACCCAAGGGGGCGCGGGGTGCGCAGATAACCCCATCTCCTTCGACGAACGTGACGCTTGACGATTCGCTTGAGACGCGGTTCCTCGCGCGGGCGCGACGATGCATCGTCCACGACCAGGATGTCGAGGTTCTCGTAGTCTTGGTTTGCAAGCGCGACGAGGGAGTCCCGAAGCCATCGCCGGCCGTCGTGCGTCACCACGATGGCCAGAACGCTCGGCTGTTCGGGAGGTGCACTCACCGCTTCCGGGTCCCAGGACCCGCGCGGCACCGAAGTCGTCTCAGTACTCATAAATGTGGGGCTTGGAAGCCATGGCTGTTCGGCTCAAGCCGTAACGGTCTCGTACAGGGTAGTCCTACGGCGCGGCACCCGGCCAATGGAGTGGATGAGTTCAACCATCGCATCCGGAGTAAGTTCCTGACCGTGACTGGCGCCGGCGGCGCGCGAGATGTTCTCGTTCATCAGAGTGCCACCGAGATCATTCGCCCCCGACTGCAGCGCAAGCTTGGACCCTTCGACGCCCATCTTCACCCAGGAGACCTGGATGTTGTCGATGGCCCCCTGCAGCGCGATGCGCGCGACCGCATGCATCTTCAGGGCCTCGTCGAACGTTGGCCCGCGCCGGGCCTTTCCCCTCAGGTAGATGGGTGCCGCCATGTGCACGAAAGGCAACGGGACGAACTCGAACAAGCCCGCGCCGCCCTCGGCCGATATCTCATCGTGCAGCGCTCGAACGACCACGAGATGACGAGCCCAATTGCGGGGCCCCTCGACCGTTCCGAACATGATGGTGGCGTTGCTACGAAGCCCGAGCCGGTGAGCGATCCGGTGCACCTCGCACCATTCTTCGGTGGTGACCTTGTCGGGACAGATGATGGCTCGGATGTCGTCGTCGAGCACCTCGGCGGCCGTCCCCGGCAGCGTCTTCAATCCCGCGTCGCGCAGCGCGACCAAGAACTCCTCGATGGACAGTCCCGAGGCGTGAGCGCCTTGGGCCACTTCGAGCGCGGTGAAGGCGTGGACGTGCATCTCGGGGATGGAGTCTTTGACCGCGCGCAGGTACTCCAGATAGTTCTCCGCGGTGAAGCTGTGATGGATACCGCCTTGCATGCAGACCTCTGTTGCGCCCAGCTCCCAGGCCTCGCGCGCACGAACCGCGACCTCTTCGGGCGTCAGAAGATAGGGCTCACCCCTCAGGTTCAGCGACTTGGGGCCCTTGGAGAAGGCGCAGAATCCACACTTGAAGTAGCACATGTTCGTGTAGTTGATGTTGCGATTGATGACGAAGGTGATCTCGTCGCCGACGGTCTCGCGGCGCAGCCGGTCGGCCACCGCGTAAAGTCGTTCTGCCTCCGCGCTGCTGGCGGTGAAGAGGAGCGCTATCTCTTCTTCGCTCAAGCGCGCTCCCGCCTCCGCCTTGTCCAGCGTTTCCTTCAATTGCGGACGCACGGCGCGTCCCGGAACGCGGTAGGCCCCGGCCAGAGCTTGCTCGACCGCGATCGCCGCCTCGTGTGGTGGCTCGTGGTCGGCCCCCGAATACCACTCGTCCGTGCGTGGAAAACCCTCTGCGTCGGTCGCGTCGAGGACCCGGGCGCGCAGCTCCGGGTGAACCCAGCGACCGAGCGCAGCCGGCGAGGAGCAGTAGGACGGATACAGCGCGAGTCTCTTCGTCAGTGAGTAGCCGCGCGCCCCGGTCACCTCACTCAGCTCCTGCAGCTGGGGCCATGGTGCTTCGGGATTGACGTGATCGATCGTGACCGGTGAGACGCCACCCCAGTCATTGATACCGGCGTCGATGTACGTGCCGTACTCGCGCGGAGTGAGGTTCGGAGGAGCCTGCAGCGCGACGTCGGGAGGCAGGATCAAGCGGGCCAGCGCGATGGTCGCCGAGATTTCCCGTACCTGCGGTTCGGGCGCGCCGGCCATCAAGGTCTCGCGCTTCGCTCGGAAGTTCTGAACGATTACTTCCTGGATGTGCCCGTGCCGTTCGTGCGACTCCCTGATGGCGAGGAGCGCGTCGATGCGTTCGGCGGGCGACTCTCCGATGCCGATCAGAATCCCGGTTGTGAACGGCACGTCGGCGTCACCCGCCGCCTCCAGCGTCGCCAGGCGAACCGCCGGCTTCTTGTCCGGTGCTCCGAAATGAGCCATGCCCCGCTTCAAGAGCCGTTCCGAAGTAGTCTCGAGCATCATTCCCTGACTGACGCTGACCTCTTTGAGCGAGCGCGCCTCCTCGTGGGTCAGCGTGCCCGGATTCGTGTGCGGCAGCAGAGAGGTGTGCTCCAGCACCGCCCTGCAGGCCTCCGCCAGGTACTCGATGGTCGAGTCGTAGCCCAGGGCGTGGAGCTCGTCGCGCGCTCGGCGCCACTTGCGTTCGGGCTTCTCTCCGAGCGTGAAAAGCGCCTCGCGGCATCCCGCCGCGTCCCCCCGCCGGGCGATTGCGAGCACCTCGTCGATCGTGAGAAACGCCCCTTCACCGGGGACCGGAGGGTGGGCGAAGGTGCAGTAGCCGCACGCGTCCCTGCACAGCTTGGTGAGCGGGATGAAGACCTTGGGCGAGTAGGTGATTCTCGGCCCGGTGCTCGCATCCCGGAGCGCGCCGGCAGCGGCCATAACGGGGCGCGGATCGTTCACCGCCAGGGCGGCGAGGCGGCGCGCCTCGGTGTCGTCGAGCCGCCGCCCGCGCGCGGCGGAGCTCGCCAGACTCATCAGTTCGCTCATGGCCTGGCAGGCTATCAGCGGGGAGGAAGCACTCGATGTGGGCCCCTCGCTGCCGGTTTGGTCTTTGCCTCCCCTATGCTGCAGCCATGAAGGTCACCGCCCTCGCGGGAGGGGTCGGAGGAGCCAAGCTGCTTGTGGGCCTGCAGCGCCGGCTCGGCCCCTCTCTCACCGCCGTCGTCAACACCGCCGACGACGCCCGCGTCTACGGCGTGCACGTCAGCCCGGACGTCGATATCTGCATGTACTGGCTCGCGGGCCTCGCCGACACGGCGAAGGGCTGGGGCATCGAGGGCGACACTTTCTCCGTGGTCGAGGGGATGAGGAGACTCGGGCTGGACGCGTGGTTCAACCTCGGCGACCGTGACTTCGCGACATGCCTCCACCGCACCGCGCTGCTCGGAGCGGGCAAGAGCCTGAGCGAGGTGACGGCCGACCTCGCCCGCAGGCTGGGGGTGAAGGCGAAGCTGCTCCCGATGTCCGACGACGAGGTGCGAACCAAGATCGTCACCACCGACGGGCGGACCCTCGATTTTCAGGAGTACTTCGTCAAGGAGGCCACGGCCCCCGAGGTGGCCGAAGTCCTGTTCGCCGGCATGTCGGAGGCAACCCCTGCGCCGGGGGTCCTGGATGCCTTGGTCGAATCGGACGCCGTGGTCCTCTGCCCGTCGAATCCCATGGTGTCCATCGGACCCATACTGAGTCTCGCCGGAGTGCGTGACGCTCTTCGCTCGCATCCTCGGGTCGTAGCCGTCTCCCCCATCGTCAAGGGTGCGGCCCTGAAGGGACCCGCCGACAGGATGCTCCGCTCCCTGGGAGCCGATGCGAGTGCGGCAGGGGTCGCCGAACTCTACAAGGACTTCGCCGACGTTTTCGTTGTCGACGCTTCCGACGCGGACCAGGTGGCCCGGATCGAGTACTCCGGCCTGAGGGCCTTCGGTCGCGACACCATCATGAGCGATCACGACGCGGCCGAGCGCCTGGCAGGCGAGTTGCTCGAACTCACGTGACCGAGATCCGCATCACGGCGGTTCGGGGCATCCCCGAGGTGCAGCCGGGCGACGACTTGGGTGCGCTGATAGTCGCGGCGACGGGCCGCGGCGGCTTCCTGGACGACGACGTCTTGGTAGTGGCTCAGAAGGTGGTCTCCAAGGCCGAAGGACGAGTCGTGCCCGGGAGCGACCGGCGCGCCGCTGCACGGGCCGAATCGGTGCACGTGCTGCGCCGCCGGGGAGAGATGCTGATCTCCGAGACCCGGCACGGTTTCGTATGCGCCAACGCAGGGGTCGATGCCAGTAACGTCGAGGGGGACAACGTCGTCCTGCTTCCACTCGACCCGGATCTGTCGGCCCGCCGTCTCCGCGCCCGGCTCAAGCATCTGGTGGGGGCCGACGTCTCGGTCATCGTGAGCGACACCTTCGGGCGCGCCTGGCGGCTCGGTCAGACGAACTCGGCAATTGGGGTTGCCGGGCTCGAACCCTTCATCGACTACCGCGGCACGATGGATTCACAGGGTCGGGACCTGTCCGCCACCCGGATCTGCGTCGCAGACGAGCTGGCGGGAGCCGCCGAGATGGTGATGGGCAAGACGACGGGCATCTGCGCGGCGATCGTCCGGGGAGCGCCGGTCATCAGGGGCCGCGGGGCCGCGACCGAGATCGTCCGGCCCCCCTCCGAGGACATGTTCCGCTAAGAACTCGCCCGCCCGGAGGGCGGGGTTCCGAGCCTTTCGCTCGGCGAGGCGCAGCGGAGCTCCGCCGAAGCCCAGAGAACTCACTCTTTTCGGAGGGCCCTGCGAGGGATTCCGGCGAACGGGACTCTTTCGCAGTCTTACTAGGCATTTATCCGGCTGCTGGTAGCCTCGCCGCCGTGAGCAAGAAGCTGCATGACAAGCAACAGCGACGTCTCGCCGAGGAGGCGAGACGGGCACGCCAAAAGAAGGAGCACCGCCGCGCCAATCTGATCACGATCGGGATCGCCGCCGCGGTCGCCCTCGCGGTTGTGGCCTTCTTCGTGTTCGGAGGTGACGACCCCGACGAGAACGTGGGGGTGGCCGCCTCGGAGGCAAATTGCACGGAGCGTGAGACCTTCGAGTCCGAGGGCAACCAGCACGTGGACACGGGTACCCCGGTCGCCTACGAGGCCGACCCCCCCACGACCGGGAACCACTGGGCCGAACCGGCCAACGCGGACTTCTACGAAACCGAAGTCGCGGCCGAGCAGCTCGTCCACAACCAGGAGCACGGACAGATCGTCGTCTACTACAACGCCGACGCCCCCCAGGAGGTCCTCGACGAGCTCGAGGAACTGGTGGACCAGGAGCGAAATACGACCCTCGCCGCGCCTTGGGACGGCATCGAGGAGCCCTACAACTTCGTGCTGACGGCCTGGGACGGCGCCAACGACGAAGGCGTGCAGATGAGCTGCGAGCAGCCGAGCCAGGGGGTCTTCGACGATTGGCGCGAGGAGTTCCAGGGACGAGGGCCGGAGCAGATTCCCGGTATCGGGACCTTCAGCGCCGACTGAGCCCGGCCTCGAAGCGAAGCCACGTCGAACTCACTTCGCTCTGGTCCCATGAGTCCACTCCGTCCAAGCGTAGTTCTTTCCCTTGCCGGTGTTCTTGAACTGACGCCATGGGCGCCGGTCACCGTACCAGAACACAGCGAGCGCGGGCACGTGATCTGAGTCGGCCGAACCTCCCGTTCCCCACCAGCCGCCGAAGCCCTGGTGCCACCTCCACAGGCGGTCGAAGGCCCTTCGTAGTGCGGAATCAGCCCAACGAAGAACACCGTATCCGCGCCGTCTCAGCAGCTCAGCCTGCATGGTGACGCCCTGCAAGCTTCCCCATACATAGTTGGTCTTGCGAGGTGGCCATGAAGCGGGCCCACCTCGAGCCAGCTCTGTGGCAAGAACCCCACCGATGCTGCGCTTAGCTCCGTCGATCCTCTTCGTGCACCCTTTGGGGTTGATTCCGATTTGCCGCTTGGTGCAGAGCCATCCACGGTCACCGTTGAACGAGAACCCCCTGTACGCGGATGAAACTCCCAACCAGCCCCTGAACACCCTCGCGGCTCGCTTTAGTTCTCTCTTGTCGCCGAGGTAGATGGCTGCGGCGATCCGGCTGCCGCCCGACATCGTGCCGTGGTTCGTCAGTATCTCCTGGTGTCTCTGGGCTAGGGTCCTGTCGTCGACCTTCATCCTCAGAACGGACCCGAGCCATTCCCGCCACCTGGCTTCTCGGGCGGATTCGTAGGCCCGGAAATTGATGAGATCCGCCGCGATTATGTAGCTGGACAGGTTCCGGCCCAGCGAGGTGTTCGCCGCACCTTCCTCAGTGCCGATGGTCGCCATCAGAGCGTCAGCCACGCGGGCGCGATAACGCTCGGCCCTCCTTCCTGGATATGTCCGAGCGAAAACGAGAGCTCCCGCCAGCGTGTAGACATCGTGATGCGAATCGTTATCGGCGACGTCAGCCCGCCCCCAGTTGTCGCTCGCAGCGGACTTCATCCGTTTCCACCCAGGGCCTCGCTTCGGTATCGACCGAAGCTGGGCTCTACCAATCCACATCCCGTAACGGACGGGTTTAGCTGATACCCGAGCGCCCCTGGGGGTCATCGACGGTGAACGGTCGGGCACCCCCGGTAGCAAGACGGCCATCAAGATCGTGGCGAGCACCACGGCGCGCAAGACACTGATTCGCATAAGGCTTCCCCCAAAGCTCTCGCTTGCATTAAGCATCTGTCCTGAGCAAAGCGAGCAGCCTAGCAGGAGTAGCGGATGGATTAAAACCCGATAGAGCGGGCCTTTTCGGGAAAAAAGGACTATCCGGCCGGCTCTAGGGCGAGCACGTGGGCGATACTGGTTGATCTCTTTCGGAGCCGTGCGCCGCGCTTGCCCGCAGCACCCGCGGCCTCTATGACCTGATCGGCGGCCGCGCTGCCCACTCTGTATTTTCCACTTGCGTTGAGCACCCGGAATCGTCTTGTCATCGTCCACGGAGTGGAAGCGATCGTCCTCTTCGGAACCCCTCCGAGGAATACCAGCACGGAGTCCGGGGTGGTGGTCTTGATAGAGGGCGCCCTCATCCTTCTCGAGCGATCGCTCACTCTGCCCCCCTGGGCGACGATGGGATCGTGGGGGTTCACGCCACGATAGGCGACCATGCCGCCGGCGGCGGGATGACTCCCGCGGAGGCCGAAGGCGTAGGTGGACGGCTCGTCGTGGCTAACCACCCGGTAGTACGTCGCCTTGAAGCTGACGTTGCCGTTGTCGTCGGAGCGAACCAACTTCCAACCACCGGGACGGGTGATCCTGGGGTTACCGCGCACATCGAGCGTCGCGATCATCACATCTCCCGGCTCTAGTCCGGCCGGCACGGCCAGCTCGAGCGAATCCGATCGCCGCCCGTTGTCGCCACTGGTGGCTCCGACCGGAGCGATGCCGGATCCCGGCGGACGGTCGGGGTCCGGTTGGGGTTCGGGACCCGGCTCGGGTTCCGGTAGGGGTGGTGGAACGGTTCCAGAGGGCGCGCGCATGCCGTGGGTCCACTCGGTCCATCCGAAGTTCTTTCCGGCCCCGGCAAGCTCGGGTTGCCACCACGAGCGCTTGTGTCCGTACCAGAACGCAACGAGAGCGGGAAGGTGAGCCGAATCCACCGACGCACCATCCGCCCACCAACCGCCGAAATCTTGCTCCCACATCCACAGCCGGTCGAAGGCGCGCAACAGGGCCTCGTCCGACCACTGGAGCACAGGATAGCCCCGCCGCCTCAACAACTCGGCCTGCATGGTCGCGCCCTGGAGTCCGCCGCCGACGTAGTTGGTCGTGCCCGGAGGCCACTGTGCGGCACCCGACCTGATCTGCTCGGCGGGGAGAACCCCATCGATGTCCCGCTGTGCTCCGGCCACAAGGCGGGCACAGCCGGCTGGATTGATTCCGCGCAGCTTTGATGGGTCACAGAACCAGTCCTTGTCGCCGCCGTAGGTAAACCCGTCGTAGGCGGAGGAGTCTCCCAGCCATCCCTGGAACACCCTGGCCGCCCGGCTCAGCTCTGCGCTGTCCCCCAGATAGATCGCCGCGGCGATACGCGAGCCACCGGACATCGTGCCGTGGTTGGTGAGACGGCGCTCATGCCTCTCCGCCAGCGTCATGCCGCCGACTTTCCTCTCGAGCAAGGCATCCAGCCACTGCCGCCACTGTGCCTCTTCGCTGGGGGCAAAACCGGGAAAGTTGATGAGGTCCGCGGCGATCACATACGAGGAGAGGTTTCGTCCCAGGGAGGTGTCGGCAGGCTCGTTGTGCTCCGTTCCGATCACCGACATCAGAGCGTCGACGACCTTGACCCGATAGTGCTCTGCTTCGGGATGCGGGTAAAGCCGAGCAAAAACGAGCGCACCGGCGAGCGTGGACACGTCGTGCTTGGAGTTATTGTCCGAGATGTTCGCCGGCCCCCAGTTGGAGTCTGCGGCCGATCTCATCTGCGACCAACCCGGCCCCGACATGGGGATGGAGTCGAGTTCCGCCTTGCTTATCCAGATTCCCTTGTAGATGGGCTTGACGGCGGCGCGCGCTACTCCCGGGAGCGACGCCACAACGAGTGCCGACACCAGTGCGCCCGCGAGAAGCCGGCGGGTGAGTCGCATTACCACTCCTTAGACCGGTCATCCGAGAAGCGGCTCGACCTCGAGCGCGGTCCACTTCACAACCGGTCACCTAGTCCACGGCACCTAGCACCAGTAGTCCGGTTGGGTATGGATTGCCGACCGAGCTAGTCCCCAGGTGCTAGATCTCAACTAGGTGAGACATCGGCGAACGCCCCAGCGGGCTTGAGCGGAAAACCGATTAGAAGCCAAAACACAAGAGGGGGCAGCCGTCGGGCCACCCCCTCTTGCCTTAAGGTCCCCCAAGGATTACCGGCGGAACCTCTTTGTCGACGACCGGCCGCCGAGGCATCTGATCGTCCCGGCTCCATCCTGGATCATTAGTCGTTTTACGACCGCGTAGTAGCGCCCTCTGCCGCCCCGCTTGTGGGGGGCCGACCATTTCCCGTTGCCGCGGCTGGTCGTGCGGGCGACGACCCTGTCTTTCCCCCGTCGTACCTTCTTGATTACCAGCTTCCGACCTGAGATACAGCGTGCGTCGTCGGACTTCACCTTTCCGAGGAAGCGGTGCGGCCGGGCACGATGCTTCAGATTGGTTTTCGACTCGGCGGTGTTGGCGGGCGGCCCTGAGCCGCCCAGCCGGTTCCACCAGTAGTGGGAGCCGCCTGAGGCCATGACCACGATGCCGGAGGCGGCGGTCGCGTTGGCCTTCATGGAGGTCGCGTTGTTGATCGCCTCCCCGTTCCCTCCCCGGATGAAGGGCGTCGAATGCGTCGGGAACGAAATGTCATCGAGCGAGGTCGCCTTGTATTCGATCCCCTCGGCGAGATGCCCCTCGTCGATGGTCATGAACACGTAGGCCTTGTTCTCGCTCGGGTCGACGTGCAGCACTGCGATGGGGCGGGTCTTGTCCCCCTCCGAGCGGAACGTCACGGGATGGGGCTCCCAGGACCCCGATGGGGACCGCACGAGGAGGCGGATGATCGGCTGCTCATCGGCCGTGTGGCTGGTCTTGACGACCGAGAAGATCTGATCTTGTGCGGTCTTCATGTTGATGTGGTCGTTGGCCTCCAGCGCACCACTCAGAGCCGTCTCCTCGCTCCACGAGGTGTCGGGAGCGCCATCACGGTGCACCGCGAAGGAGATCTTGTCGGCGCTCTGGTTGGACCACATCACTCCGATGGCGGGCCCGGTGTTGTCCGAGAAAGAGACGACTGCCGAGATGTCGTCAACGAGCACGCCGGTTGCCCCCAACACCGGTATCACGAACGGGACTCCCCACTGGGTGTGGTCGCTGCCCTCGGTCCGGGCGACGTATATCTCGCCTCCCTGCTCGTAGCTCACCCAGAGGTTGTCGAGGCTGTCGCGCGCCAGGGTCAGGGCCTCCGGCCTCGTGCCCGGTACGGTGACCGGGACATCGAAATCGGTGTCGGGTGAGTAGCTTCCGCTCGCGTAGGTGAACCGCATCAGCTTGTTATCGCCCGCGTCACCGTTGGCGCGCGCCAGGATGTACAGCTTGTTTCCGAGCGACAGGACGTCCTCTTTGATCGAGGGTCTCGAGTCGATGACCACTCCGGTGCTGACCCAAGTCTCGTCGGCGAGTCGATGGATGGTGTGGGCCCCCTCCAGCTCCGGGTCGAGCATCGCGGCCCACCACTCGCCGTCGTGGAACCACAGCTTGGACTCCGGCTTCTGCCCGGTGATCGCCCGACCCGAGGGCTCCGCGTCGAAGCCACCGTAGGCATGCGATTTGAAGCCGACCTGCGAGCTCTGCTGAGCAACTGCTTGCGGGGGCACGATCTGAAGCATCGTGGCCAACATCACAAGTCCTAGAAGCGCAGCACCCCAACTGCGACGCCTTCCCCAACCTCGCTCCGCCATGCCGATTCTCCCCTTCGCCGGGCTGCGATCAGCTCGCAGGCAACCCCTCTGACGAGAGTCATTCTCGGTTGATAAGGGGGTATTGCACCAGGCACTTCGGTGGATTTCCGGCTAGGTAGTTTGCGCAAATCGCCACCCGCTCTCTTTGGAGAGGGCCCAGGAGCCGACGCTGAGGATCCACTAGGGCCCGGGCTTGAGCGCCACCAGGTGAGCGATGCTGGGGGCGTCCTTGGCGGCGGTGGCGACCCGCTCACCGGTGGCCCCGGTGGCGGCGCGCGCCTCGGTGGCGCCGGCCGAGGTGATCTTGGACGAGCCCGTGGAGGCGAGGTCCCAGCGCTCGGTCATGCCCGAGGGCGGTGCGATCTGGGTGGCGCCCCGGATGGCGAAGGAGCCCACCAGCATGGTGTCGGGCACCGTGGTCGTGATGGAGGGCGCGGTGATGAGCGTCGACGAGGCGTTGACCTGGCCGCCGGAGGCGTCGACCGGGGCTCCGGTGTCGACCCCGGAGAAGGCCGCGATGCCGCCCGCCGCGCCGCGCTCGACGGGGAAGGTCCAGGTGTAGGAGGCCGGCTCCGAGGAGCCCGCGCTGCGGTAGTAGGTCTCGAGCTTCAGCGCCGAGCCGTTGACGTCGGAGCGGATCAGGGTCCAGCCCACGGGCGGCGTCACCTGGGGCTTGCCGCGCACGTCGATCGAGGCGAGCATGACGTCGCCCGCCGCCACCCCGGCGGGCCGGTCGATCGAAAGCGTGGTCGCGGTCGCGTTGGCCGCGGAGCTGGCCGCCACGAAGCTGATGTCGGTTGGGGCGCCGGGCTCGGTCACGGTGATCGTCACGGTCGCGGGGTTGGAGTCGAGCTCCCCGTCGGACGCCTTGAAGCTGAAGCTGTCGGTCCCGGTGAAGCCCGAGGCCGGGGTGTAGGTCACCTCGGCGGTGTCCGAGTTGGGGCTCTCGGTGCTGCAGGCCCTGTCGGTGAGCGCAGACAGGGTCCCGCTGGCCGGCGAGGTGGTGGTCGAGAAATCGAGCTCGCAGGTCTCGGGATCGGTGGCCGACAGGGTCACGGTCACGGCGGTGTCGGCCGGGGTCGTGGCGCTCGCGTCGGCCGCCGTGGGAGCGCTGTTGGGGGGAGGCTCTGAGCTGCC
>JBOGWW010000296.1:0-8596 GCA_050693655.1 Actinomycetota bacterium
CACCCAGGACCCTCGACGCGCGGCCGAACAACCTCCCCCTGCAGCTCACCTCGTTCGTGGGCCGGGAAGGAGAGATCGCCAAGGTGAGGCATCTCCTCGACCGCACCCGCCTCCTCACGCTCTCCGGGCCGGGAGGGACCGGAAAGACCCGGCTCGCCCTGCAGGTGGCGACCGACGTTCTCACCGAGTACCGGGATGGAGCCTTCTTCGTCGATCTCTCCGCCGTGACCGATCCGGCCCTGGTTCCTTCGGCCGTCGCCCGAGTCCTGAGGGTCGAGGAGGTGGCCGAGCGCCCGATCCTCGAAGCCGTGAAGGACCACCTCTCTTCCAAGGAGCTACTCCTGGTTCTCGACAACTTCGAGCAGGTTGCGGAAGCGGCCCCCGCGGTCGAGATGTTACTCACCGCGGCTCCCGGCCTGAGGGTCCTGGTCACGTCTCGAGTCGTGCTGTCGCTGCGGGGCGAGCAGGAGTACCCGGTGCCGCCCCTCGAGCCCCCCGACGTCGACGGCCTTCTCGATCTCCAAGCGTTGCGGCGCGTCGACTCCGTACGCCTGTTCACCGATCGTGCTGTTGCTGTGAGTCCCCGGTTCCAGGTGACGGAAAAGAACGCCGCCGCGGTGGCGGCGATCACCGCGCGTCTCGACGGCCTGCCGCTCGCCATCGAGCTCGCCGCCACCCGCGCGAAGGTCCTCACGCCCGAGCAGATGTTGCCCCGGCTCCAGGAATGCCTCTCCGTCCTCACCAGCGGCGCCAAGAATCTCCCCGAGCGTCAACGCACCCTCCGCGGTGCCATCACCTGGAGTCACGAGTTGCTCGAGCCGTCCGAGCGCGGGCTGTTCGCGAGGCTGTCTGTATTCACCGGGGGCTGGACCCTCGAGGCGGCGGAAGTGGTATGCGTTCCCGAAGAACTCGGCCTCGACATCCTCGACGGGCTGTCGTCCCTGGTCGATCAGTCGCTGATCCGCAGGTCCGAGTCCGACGGGGGCGACCCCCGGTTCTCGATGCTCGAGACCATCCGGGAGTTCGGGCAGGAGCAGCTGATGGTGAGGGGCGAACGCGACCTCCTGCGAAGACGCCACGCCGGCCACTTCCTCGAGCTGGCCGTGGAGGCCGAATCCCATCTCATCGCGGAGGATCAGGGCCAGTGGCTCGACCTGTGCGACCGGGAGCACGCCAACATCCGGGCGGCCCTGCGGTGGGCGATCGAAGCCGGTGAGGCGGATCGAGCCCAGGAATCGGCCGGCGCCCTCTGGCGGTTCTGGCAGCAACGAGGTCACCAGGCAGAGGGTCGCAGGTGGATCGACGAGAGCTTGGGCATGTCTTCGGACCGGCCGAGCCCGGCTCGGGCCAAGGCAATGATCGGAGCGGGCGGGCTGGCCTGGTGGCAGCAAGACCGCGACTCTGCCAAAGCCTCCTATGAGGATGCACTGGCTCTCGAACGCGAGCTCGGTGACCCGGCTCGCATAGCGGAGGCGCTCTACAACCTGGCCTTCGTGGCGGCCGGAGAAGACATCGATTCCGCCGCCCGGATGCTCGAGGAGAGCCTCGAACTGTTCCGCCGGGCCGGCGACGAGGCCGGGGTCGCGCAGGTCCTGTCGATGCTGGTGATCCGGGACGCGGAGGCTCGGAACTGGGGTCCGGTGATAACCAGGCTCGAGGACACCACCGCCATCTGGCGGCGACTGGGGGATCGGCTTCACCTCGCGTTCGACCTCGTCTGGCTGGCCTTTGCGTACGGCCGCGTGGGCCGGGCGACGGACGCTCGGGCCGCGGGACTTGAGGCTCTCGAGTTGTTCTGCGAGGTGGACAACCCCACCGGCATCGCCATCACCATCATCGACCTGGCGTGGCTTGCAACCTGGGAGGGGCGTCACGAGGACGCCCTGCGCCTGGCCGGCGCTTACGAATCGCTCACCGAAAGCGCCGGCGGTCCCCCCGGCGGGTTCGCCGGACTGCTGGAGGGGGATCCCACCGAGGAAGCGCGTCCCCACCTCGACGAGGAGGTCGCGCAGCGCGCCTGGGATGAGGGTCGCGCGATGAGCCTGCAAGAGGCGGTCGCCTTCGTCCGGAGCTGAACGCGCCGGCTGTCGTGCTTCGTCCTCGAATCAGGTCTGCGGGCGGCTCGACCGCGGCGGGATGGCACCATGCAACCCATGGCGATCTTGCTGGGGCTCGGGGCGGCCCTCACTTACGGTGCGGCCGACTTCTTCGGCGGGCTCTCGACCAAGCGGTCGAACGAGTTCTCCGTGGTGGTTTGCTCACAGGTAATCGGATCGGCCTTGCTGCTGGCGGCGCTGCCCTTCTTCCTCCACATCGTCTTCACGGCCGAAGCCTTTGCCTGGGGCCTGGGTTCGGGGCTGGGCGGGGGCCTCGGAGTCCTCCTGCTGTACCGGGGCCTGGCGCTCGGGCGGATGAGCGTGGTCGCCCCGACGACGGGTGTAATCGCGGCGAGCGTTCCGGTCCTGGCCGGCCTCCTCCTCGGGGAGCGCCCGAGTGCGCTTTCCTTGATCGGCGTCGTGGTGGCGCTGATCGCCGTGGGCCTGGTGTCGGCGTCACCCGATCACGCCGGCCGGCGAGGAAGCTACACGGGCATGAAGGAAGCCGTCGGCGCCGGGCTGGCGTTCGGGGCTTTCTTCATCCTGCTGAGCTTGGCCGGGGATGAGTCGGGCCTGTGGCCGCTGGTTGGAGCGCGCGCTGCGTCCCTCGGAGTCGTGGCGTTGATAGCAGTGGCCGCAAGCCGCCCCCTGAGACCGGCGGCGGGATCCCTCAGGCTCATCGCCGTGGCGGGCATCCTCGACGTTGCCGCGAACCTGTTGTTCCTGGCGGCGAGCCGCGTGGGACTGCTCTCGCTCGTGGCGGTCCTGACCTCGATGTACCCCGGTGCGACGGTGGTCCTGGCCCGCTTCGTGCTGCACGAGCGGCTTCACCGGCTGCAGCTCGTGGGCCTGGCCTGCTCGGCCCTGGGCGTAGCGCTGATCGCGGGCGGTTAGTCCCCCTCCGCCCCGAGGGGGAAGCGACCGGTTGCCAGGATCTCGCCCATCGCGTCCGCGTCGACCGGCTTCGAGAAATAGAAGCCCTGCCCCCGCTCGCACCGCAGGGTTTGCAGGGCGTCGACCTGATCGGGATCCTCGATGCCCTCGGCGACCACCTCCAGCCCTAGCGATCCCCCGAGCTTGATGATGGCGTGAGCGATGGCGGCCTCCTCGCTGCCCGTGCCCACCCCCTCGATGAAGGACTTGTCGATCTTGAGGATGTCGATGGGGAAACGCTGCAGGTATCCCAGTGACGAGTAACCGGTCCCGAAGTCGTCCACGGCGATTCGTACGCCGAAGTCCTTGAGACGCCCCAACTTCTCGATCGCCGCTTCGGTGTCGTGAATCAGCACGCTCTCGGTGATCTCGATCGTCAGGATGCTGGGGTCGATGCCCGAATCCCAGAGCGCATTCGCGACGTCCTCGACCAGCCCGGGATGCTGGAACTGCTTCGGCGACACGTTCACGCTCAGGCCTATCTCGGGGTCCGTGATGGGCCAGGCGCGCGCCTGCCGGCAGGCCTCTCGCAGCACCCACCGCCCCAGCGGAACAATGAGCCCGCTCTCCTCCGCAAGGGGAATGAACTCGACCGGTGCGATCAATCCTCGCCGTGCGTGGTCCCAGCGGATAAGCGCCTCTATCCCGAGCAGCGAGCCCTCCTTCAGACTCACTATGGGTTGGTAGTGCAAGACGAAACGACTGTTCTCTAGCGCGTGCTTGAGCTCGCTCTTGACCTCCAACCGCCGCAACGCGGCCGTGTGCATGCTCGGGTCGAACAACTCGTAGCGAGCCTTCCCCTTGCCCTTGGCGACGTACATCGCAACGTCTGCGTTGCGCAGGAGCTCGTCGGCCTTCGTCGTCTGGGCGTCGGAGAACTCGATCCCCACGCTTGCGTGCATCATGACTTCCCGGTTACCGATCGCAAAGGGATCTCCGAGGGCCTCGATCAGGCGATAGGCGACACTCGTGGCGCTGGAAAGAGAAGTGTTCTCCAGGAAGATCGCGAACTCGTCCCCCCCGAACCTGGCGAATGTGTCTCCCGGCCTCAGGCACTCGCTGAGTCGGTTCGCGACCGCCACGAGCAGCTCGTCGCCGGAGCTATGACCCAGGCTGTCGTTGATGGTCTTGAAGTCGTCGAGATCGAAAAACAGCACCGCGACGCGCGTGCTCTCCCTTCCGGCCCGCTCGAGCGCATGCTTCACGCGGTCCACGAACAGGGCGCGGTTGGCCAGACCGGTCAAGGGATCGTGGAAGGCCTGGTGCTTGAGCTGGTCCTCGAGGAGCTTGCGCTCGGTGATGTCCGAGAGCACGCCGCTCCAGTAGAGAGCCGACCCCTCCTCGTTCCTGATCACCGCGGCGTCATCGTTGACCCAGACGGTGCGCCCTTCCTTGGTGACCATCCGGTACTGGACCGCTTCGGGATGGGTCGCGCCCGTCACCACTGAGTCCTCGTCGGCCAGCACCTGATCTCGGTCGTCCGGGTGGATTCGTTTCCACCACAGCGCCGGATCCTTCAGCCATTCCTCGGTGGTGTAGCCGAGCAGTTGCTCGATCTGAGGGCTGACGTACCACCAGCGGCCGAGCTGGCCCGTTTCGGCCTTGTAGACGACGACGGGAACGTGATTCACGAGGAACTCGAGGTTCTTCTTGTGCTCGCGGAGCGCCTGCTGCGACTCCCTCAGCGCCCGCGCGACGACGCCTCGTCCGAAGAAGCGCCGCTTGGTGACGGCCACGGCACGGGCAAGCGCGGACGTCCCGGTCCTCCCGGGCAGCATCACGACGTTGTGCTCAACTCGCTGGCTCACCCTGGAAAATATCGGCACATGGGGAGGCCGCCTTAGCCGAGCTGCGTGAATTCTCGAGGAATCGCCGGGCTCAGGAATCCAAGGGGGCGATGAAGGCCATGGCGGCGAACTCGGGGGCCTCGCTTCGCAACTCGGCCAGAGCCCGTTCGGCCCCCGTCCCGGGCTCCACCGGGCGCAGGATCACCCAAGCGCCCGGTGCCACCGCCTGGGGCAGTCCCTCGTGGCCGACGACCCGCTGGCCGGGGAAGGCCTCGAGCCGGGCCTCGGCCGCAACCGCCTCGCTGCGGGAGTCGAAGTCCCCCACGATCAGCCCCAACTCGCCCCCCTCGTGAGCGGGCGGCGCCGCGAAGTCGGCGTGCTCCTCGTGCTCCAGGTCGGGATCGACCGCGTCGAGCGGATCCGCCAGCACCGCGCCGCACCCGACCTGCTCGAGCCCAGCCGGCGTCTCCTGGTAGAGACCCCAGTCGTCGCAGGACTCGCTGGGCGCGTTCCACATCAGGGTCTCGCCCCGGTAGCCGGCCAGATACATCTCTCCCGGCAGCGTCTGAAGCCTCCGGGCCCCCTCGCCGGCGGTGGTCCACAATTCGAAGCCGGGCGGGGCCGTCGCCGACGAAGCGCCGCGGACTCTGACGAACAGGACCTCGCCCTCGGGGGTCGCCACCGGGGTACGAACCGCGCTCCAGTCGTTGAGCGTGGCGGTGAATTCGGTGACCGGCTCCCAGGTGCCTGCCCCGAGATCGACCTCGAACAGGTTGTTGAGTCCGTCGTCCTCGCCGGGAACTCCCGGTACGGGCTCCTGTCCCACCGACGCGACGGTTTCGTCGTCCACGAACGCGGGAGAGAAGACGGCGGTGGTCCCCTCCGGACGATTCAGCGTCGTGAGCTCGTCGGTGCGCGGATCCCAGACCTTGATGCTGCTCTGGTCCTCGGCCCAGGCCACCTTGCCCGCATCCGATATCGCCGGGTTGGTCACCTCGCCCGAGGTCGGCGCCGTGCTCGTCTCTCCGTCGATCGTCACGCTCAGTTCGTCGGAACCCTCCCGGTCGGACACGAAGGCGGAACCCACCCCAGGACGATCTACGACGTGGCGTACGACGCCCGACTCGAGACGTTGTCCCGGTGAGGCAAAACTCGCGGCGCCGGCGGCCTCGTCGGAAGACGGGCCGAGCCACGCCACCATTCCGGCAACCGCGCCGACCGCGGCCGCAACGAGGGCAAGGCGATTTCGCATGGGATCTCTCATCAGTAGCCGCTCACGTATTGAAAGTGCATGGGATCGTTGAAGTTGAGGCCCCAGTAAAAACCGCGGTCCATCCAGATGTTCGGTAGGAACCTTCCGAAGCGTTTGCCGTTCGAGCCGCGTCCGTTCCAGTGCCTTTGTCCAAAGGGGTTGCGCAAGGTGTTCGTATCGATGGCGACGCCCCAAGAGTGCACGCTCCAGGATGTGCCCCCCGTTTTCATGCGGCATGCATAGCCCCACACGCCGTAGTCGTTGGCGCGTGGCTTCCTCTTGATCCTCGACAGGATCTTGCTGCCGACCACGTTCGAGAGGCGCGAGTGGAAGTAGACGTAGCCGTACTTCCCGCGTCCGCCCGCTGAGGGGAAGTAGGCACGCCCGTCGTTGGCCGCCGAGTTGCAGCGTTTCCCGAAGACCGACTTCAAGCCCGCCAGACCGTAGGGACGTGCGGGCAGACCGGCCGACTCAGTGGCCTCTCCGCTGATCTCCGTGTCCTTGCACTCCCGGCGGCGCGGGGAGTCGACGTCGACGTAGTTGATCCTCGTCATTCCGCCCTTTGACTTCCCGGAGTCGATCGTGAGCCGTCCATCGCGCACCGAGACGGTGCGAGCAAGGAAGTTGGACTGGTTGACCCCCAAGGACAGCGACTTGAAGAAGTTGATGCCCTCGACGTTGATCGTATTGACGGTCGCGTAACGGGGGTCCCCCACCGCAACTCTCACCTTGTGATCCCCGTTCGGAACCGCGATCTCCCAGGACCCTCCGTCGATGAACCGGATCAGTGTGTCCTTGCGCTGGTCCAGCAGTAGCCCTCGATCGCGCCCTCTCTTTCGGTGACGCACGTTCCATCCGAAGGTCATTTCGTTCCGCTCGGCGAAGAGCTTTCCCCGGTCGGGCGTGTAGCCGCACGCGGCCGGCGAGCGCCGGGGTTGGAAGTTCACGTTGATGGGAGCGGTTGGCGGCTGAACGCCGGTTGCCTTCGTTGCCGCGCTCGCCTTCGGAGTCGACGACGCCGGCTCGGGAGGCTCCTCCGCACCTTCGTCGCAGCCCTCGGGAGTGCCCGATGCGTCGATCTCTATGAAATTGATGCGGGTGGCGAAGTCGGGGGCCGAGCCCTGGTCCAGAGTCAGCTTGCCGTCCGTGACGGCGACGGTTTCCTCGACCTCCCGGAACTGCCCCGCGGGCAGCTGCCGGCCATCGAAGACGGTGACCCCTTCGAGGTTCAGAACGGGAGACGAGTCCTCGGCGGCATCGCCGAGGCCGACCCGAACCCGGTGCTCTCCGTTCGCAAGGGCGATCTCCCACATGCCTCCGGAGCGAAACTGGGCGAGCGTGTCCAGACGCCGATCGTCGTTGAGCTCACGGTCCCGAGTTGCGTCGCTGTGGTCGAGGTTCCACCCATAGCTGAGATCACTCTGTACGCCGAAGACCGCGCCGAAATCGGGAGCGTAGCCGCACACGATCTCGGAAGCCCCCGGTTGGAAGTTGACGCGAATCGCCGGCGGGGTGGGTTCGACGTCGGTGGAATCCGAGGCCTGCGCCAGCGAGAGCCCCGCCGTAAGCAGGAAGGTCGCCGTCGCGATCAGCAGAGCATTTACCACGCGGCCTGCGACCGGATGAAAATCAAAATGCAAGAGCCTGAGCCCCCCACGATCAATCGGATGCCCGTCGGATTGGTGCCGCGGTCCGGCGGCACCCTCAGAACATCGTCATTGGCCGCACGCACTTGAATTACATAAGTGACCGTGGCCGCGCTCGGGGCGAAGGGACGGCTATCTGGCCGCAGTTCGGATGCTCGGGCGGCTAGAGCGTTTCATCGCGCTCCGACTCTGACGACTCGGTCTCTTCCTCCACAGCTTCCGGGCCCGAGCCGAGCACCGGCTCGTCGTCCTTGCGCGCGAGCGCGCTTACCAACAACACGACGCCGACCACTACGAACGGAATGGGCCACACCCACTCGCCCCGGATATCGGAAAAGTCGAGGTTGGCGGACATGAAGAGTGCGCCCGCGGCTGCAAACATCAGCCCGAACACCAGCGATATGGGGTCAATGTCATGACGTCTCACCTAGGGCCTCTCTCTCGTCGCTCTGGTCCTTGTCGGGCTGGGTTCGGGTCGCGGGCGTTCTGGTTCGAACAGCGCTCTCCTCGGAGAGCGCTCGACCTCGATCTGACCCACAGCTCCCTCGACGTGAAGGGACACTCGGGCCTCCGAGTCGGCATCGCCGTCGTTGTCCACGAAAGTCACACCCTGACCGTTCCTCTGCGTATCGAAGAAGACGATCTGACCCGCTTGCATGCTCCCGTCCATTTCCACGTACGCATCGCGTGGAACGACGACCGTGAGTTGCCCGAATGCGATGTCGATATCCAGCTCGGCGGGCTCGCCCGGAACGAACTCGAAATGTTCCAGGTCGATGGTCGCCTCGCCCGCTAGTAGGTCGTAGCCGTCCCCGATCTCGGCTTGGTTTTGGGGAGTGGCCATGAACCTTCCGACCTCGCCGTCACTGGACACCATGGAGA
>JBOGWW010000297.1:0-3874 GCA_050693655.1 Actinomycetota bacterium
CAGGAGCACCGTCGCCATCGCGGCACCATACACGAACGCTCGCCGCAATTACGCTCAGTTCCGGACGTCAGGCCCTTGCCCGACGGCGACCAAGGACCAATCGGTCAGTACCGAGCCCATTGGACGTTCCCCTCAGGGCGACTTTCATCGTGCCGAACCTCAACCCCCTGTCAGGCAGTACCGCCCCGGTCGCCGGACTCCGAGGCGATGCCGAGGGAGCCGCGGTTGGGTTTCAGGCGAGATCGGCGTCGCGTTCGGCTGCATTCATGGCGTCGTCGGTCACGATCCTCATGCCGGCGAGCAGGCCAAGTATCAACAGCGCCATCACGACGAAGACCGCACGGAGCCCGAGGAACTGCGCTAATAGGCCGGCGGCGGCGGCACCCAGCGGTCTGGTGCCCCCGGCGACGAGCCGGTGGCCGCTGTTGACGCGCCCGAGCAGCCGGTCGGGCGTGACCCGTTGCCGCAGTGAGGTCACGATGACGTTCCAGACGACGACGCCGGCGCCCCCGAGGAAGAACCCGACACCCACTACGAAGGGGTTCGCAGTTACCGCCGGGATGCCGACCAGCAGGGCACCGGTGAGGATACCCAGCGCGAGGGAGCGGGGCCGGCCGATCATCCGCTCGATCCGTTCAGCGACAAACGAGCCGCACAGGCTCCCGGCGGCGATGGTGGCAAGAAACACGCCGAAGCCCGGCTCGGACAACGCCATGACGGACTCGGGTCCGACCGCGTAGAGGACAAGGATGGCCATCGTCGCGTTGGTTGCGAAGTTGAACACACCCACCATGACGGAAAACGTCCGCAGCAGGCGGTGACGCCACAAAAAGCGCAGCCCTTCACTGATGTCGGCGCGCAGGGTGGTGGGTCGGTCCCGCTCGATCCGAAACGGGCCGCGCACGAGCAGCAGTGCTCCCACCGCCACGGCCCATAGTGCTACCGGCGCCGCAAAGGCGATGGTCGCCCCCGCCGCCACCGCGAAACCGGCCAGGGGCGCCGATGAACTCGTTGGCAGTCAACTCGGCCGCGTACAGGCGTGCGTTGGCGCGCGAAAGCTGGTCGCGTCTCACGACCCGCGGCAGGACCGATTGTGCCGAGGTGTCGTATATCGTCTCGGCGACGCCGAGGCGGTCGGCCAGCGCGCCGGCGGGCAGCGCGAAGAGCAGCCACGGCAGCGTAAGCGCGGAAGTGAGTCCCGCGATCAGCGTGGGGGACCGCGTGAGCTCGATGGCTACCAGCGGCAGCGCGACCTTGACGACCCGTGTCGGCCTGCCAGCCGAACACCGGGCTCCTCTCTTGGGTCCGGGGCCAAGCGAAGGCATGGCCCAGCCTTCAGATCCTCAGCATGGTGGCTCCCGTGCGACCGTCTACTCTACGGATCCATGGCCAACGGTGAGGGCACGATCCGCTTTGCGAGCTCCGCCGGTCGCTGGGTGATCCTCACGACCGTGCTCGGGTCCGGCATTGCGTTTTTGGATTCGACCGTCGTCAACGTGGCCCTGGTGGCGATCAGCGAGGAGTTCGATGCTTCGATCGGCGACCTCCAGTGGACCGTCGAGGCCTACCTCCTCACGCTCGGCTCGCTCATCCTGCTGGGTGGATCTCTCGGCGATCTCTACGGACGCAAACGAATCTTCGTCTACGGGTTGACGCTGTTCACGATCGCGTCCGCGCTGTGCGGCCTTGCACCCTCGGTCGGGTTCTTGATCGCCTCCCGTGCGCTGCAGGGCGTCGGCGCGGCGCTGCTCGTGCCGGGCAGTCTCGCCATCATCCAGAGCTCATTTCATCCCGACGACCGAGGGCGGGCGATCGGAGCATGGTCCGGTCTTTCCGGCGTCTCGACGGCCATTGGACCGTTCGTCGGAGGCTGGCTGATCGACGCCGTCTCGTGGAGGCTCGTGTTCTACATCAACATCCCGCTCGCCATCGTCGCCATCGCGATAGCGATGCGTCACGTACCCGAGACGCGCGATACGGAAGCGAGGAGGCCCGACGTCGCCGGGTCGCTCGCCGCCATCGTCGGGCTCGGGGGACTGATCTATGCCCTCGTTGAGGGTCCGGCGACCGGCTTTGGGGAACCGCCGGTGCTCGCCGCGACGACGGCCGGCTTGCTCGCGCTCGTCGCATTCTTCTACATCGAGAGCCACACGGCTCAGCCCATGATGCCGTTGAGCATGTTCTCCTCGGCGCAGTTCAGCGCGACGAACGCAACCACGCTGGTGGTGTACTTCGCGCTCGGTGGTGCCATGTTTCTGGTCATCGTCCAGCTGCAGCACGTGCTGGGGTACTCCGCGCTCGAGGCCGGACTTTCCTTCATGCCGATCACCATCCTGCTGTTGTTGCTCTCCGCTCGCTCGGGCGCGTTGGCGCAGAGAATCGGGCCGCGTTTGCCACTGACGTTCGGACCGATCGTCGCCGGCGCCGGCCTCGTTCTCATGGTTCGGATCCAGCCGGATGTCACCTACGTGGGGGCCGTGCTCCCCTCGGCGATCGTGTTCGGCTTGGGCATAGCGTTGACCGTGGCGCCGCTCACCACCGCGGTGCTTGCCGCCGTCGAGACGCGACGCGCGGGCATTGCATCGGGCGTGAACAACGCCGTCGCTCGTATAGCCGGACTGCTCGCCGTCGCACTGTTGCCCTTCTTCGGCGGGATAACGGGAGAGGCGGGACTCGACCCCGCGGTCTTCTCGGAAGGTTTCCAACGAGCTGTGGTGGGGGCAGGTGTGCTTTGCATGCTCGGCGGTGCGATCTCCTTCTTCGGTATCCGAGTTCGTCGTACCCATCGTTTCAACATGCCCCCCAGCATCGATCATCCCTGCCCCAGCGAGCGCGAGCCGGCCCGAGCGGGGGCAGGACCCTCTACATGACGCGCCACGAGCTATCACCGATTGAAGAGGTAACGACGCTCCTGGACTGGAGGCGCCGCGTCTTCGATCTCTACGGCGAGATCCGGGAGAGCCCCGAACCAGAGTGGGCGTGGCGCCGCTGGCGCGAAGTCCGTCACGAGCTGTTCGCCACCCACCCTCAAAGCCCCCTGCCACCCGAAGCTCGCGCGGGGTTCGCGGGACTCGACTACTACGACTACGACCCCGCGTTCAGGGTGCCGGCCGAGTGTCGCGACGCAACCCCCGAGAGCTACGACATCGCAACCAGCGGTCCCGAACCCATGCGGTTCGCGCGCAGGGGGGTGGCCACCTTTGAGCTACGGGGCCAGACCGTGGAGCTCGAACTCTACTGGCTCGAGTCCTACGCCGGCGGCCTGTTCCTGCCGGTCAAGGACACCACCAGCGGCCGGACGACTTACGGCGCGGGGCGCTATCTCCTCGACACGGCCAAGGGAGCGGACTTGGGCACGGTGGGGAACGGGCTCGTGCTCGACTTCAACTTCGCGTACAACCCCTCGTGCTCTTACGACGCCCGCTGGGTCTGTCCGCTGGCGACTCCGGCGAACACCCTGGACCTCGCGCTCGAGTCGGGTGAGAGGCACCGGGTGTAGCGAGGGCCCGCCTCCGGCGGGCCCCCCCTTCAGAGCTACGAGATCAGCCGGTTACTCGCCTTCTCCAGCGAGGTCGCTCATCGTCGTGAGCCCGAACTCGTCGGCGGTCTCCTGCGTGACTACGAAGGCATTCGTGTCGTTGGCTTCGGACGGCTCCAACAGGATCGCGTTGTTCTCCTCGAGCAACGGCACCAGCAGGTCGATGTTGTTCTGCGGATCCCCGGTAGCTTCCGCTTCAGGGTCCAGGAACAGCAGCAACGAACCAAGATACTCGGGCGCAATGTCTATCTCACCGTTTCTAATAGCCGGCTGGATGATCTCGCGCGAACCGAGATCGAGCTGACGGTCGACGTTGAAGCCGGCCTGCTCCAGCAC
>JBOGWW010000298.1:0-2980 GCA_050693655.1 Actinomycetota bacterium
ACCCGTAGGTTCTTGAGCGGTGTCTGGTTCGGGTACTGGTCGCTCCGGTAATCGTTGTCTAGAACGCAATAGGCCGACATGTCCGAGAACCGATAGCCGCTCCCGGTATTCAGGTGGGGGTCGTCCGTCGTGCAGTACCCGTAGAGAGGCGGTGACTCGGCCCCCAGGTCGGCGAGGTAGAAGTCGATCTTTCCGTTTCCTCCGTTGTTGGACGACTGCCGGTCGCGCTTGGGTCTCCGGAAGCCCAGCTTGGTGATCTCGCGCTTCCAGACGCGTTCCTGAAGCACCCCCGACCACTGTGTCGACGTAGTCCGGTCGCTCGTTGGTGTCTGAGTCCTCGGGGGCCACTCGGTGTGGTCCGGTGGTCACATAGTGAACGCACACGTTCGGGGCGCAGGCGTGCTCAGCCTCGGCTTCTCCGTACTTGATGTCCACCGGATCGCCCTTCTTGTTGTCGGTGGGACGGGCGAGGAGCGCGTCTGCCGTCTCTCGATCGTTGCCTTCCAGCTGCTCTCGGCGGAGCGCAAGGTCTCTCAGGAGGGCAGTGGAGCTGCGCGGCGCCGGCCGAGCCGCTCCACCGAAACGGCGGGTTACGGCGGCCGGAGCGAACAGACTCAGAGCGCGCTGGAGTGCGTATTCGGCCTCGGTCAGCGCACCTCGCTCCCGAGCCCGGGTGAGCGAGTCGTCGGGTGCGGGTGCCAGCCCGGGCAGTTGCCGGGGAGCCGCTCGAACGGGGTTCGTCTGCGCTGTGACCGTGGCTCCCGCGGCCTCCGGAAGAGCACCCGACACGAGGACCGACAGCGATACGACCAGGGCCGGCAGCTTCTTCATCTATCGGACCGGGCTAGAAGAGCTCGACCGGGAGCACCTCGCCCTCCGCCTCATCGACCCAGTCCGAGTAGCGCGCACCCCAGGGATCGGCCGCGTCGGGATCGATCTCCAGCAGGGGAACCAGCACGAACTTGCGCCGGAGCATGCGAGGGTGCGGCACCTCCAGATCCTCGTCGTTGATCTTCTCCTCACCAAAGGTAAGCAAGTCGAGGTCGACGACGCGAGGACCCCAGCGAATGTTCGACGGCTCGCGCCCCAGCATGCGCTCGATCTCCTTGCACACGCCGAGGAGGGTGCGGGGGCCGAGACCCGTTTCGAGGCGAGCCACGAGATTTATGAAAGAGCGTTGAGGAGGACCGCCCACGGGGGTCGTTTCGTAGAGGCTGGACGTGGCCGTGACCCGAATTTCCGGAGTGTCATCCAGCGCGCTCACCGCACGGCGGCAGAAGGTCGAGCGCTCTCCGACGTTCGAGCCAATCCCGATGTAGGCCGTCGTCATGCTCTCACTCCCCGGTCAACCTCCGCCCCTTCAGGGTCGCTCGATGCGGACCGCTATCCCGCCGACATCTTCCTCCACGGGCAGGGACTCCTTTGCAACCTCCACCGTAACCCCGTCCACCCGCTCGATCTTCGACATTTGGGACGCGATCTTTCCCGCGAGGTATTCGAGTAGCCGACACTCGCTGGATCTGACGATCGCGGCGATCTCGTTGGTTGCCCAGTGATAGTTGATGGTGTCGTCGAGAGCGTCGCTCTTGGCCGCCGCCCCGAGATCGGTGCGCAGTTCGACGCTGACGAGCACCCACTGCGGCTCGCTACGCTCCTCCTCGGTGACTCCGATGTGGGTTGCGACCCGCAGATTGCGGATGGAGATGACGTCCATCAGGCGGTCCTGATGGCTTCGAGCATCTTCAGGGTGCGGACGATGGGCTCGACGTCGTGAACCCGCACCAGATGTGCGCCCAGCGCGACGGACCAGGCGACGGTCGCGGCCGTGCCCTCGATCCGCTGGTCCTCGGGCAGGTCGAGGGTGAGACCGATGAACGACTTTCGAGAGGTTCCCACGAGCACCGGATACCCAAGTTCTAAGATCTCGCCGAGCCTGCGGAGCAACACGAGGTTCTGCTGCGGTGTCTTCGCGAATCCGAAACCGGGGTCCAGGCAGACGGCGTCGCGGGCCACACCCTCATCGAGAAGCTGCGCCGCCCTCAGCTTCAAAAAGTCTCGGACGTCGGTCACCACATCGCCGTAATCGGTGAGCTCGCGCATGGTCTCCGGGGTTCCCCTGGAGTGCATGATCACGATCGCGGCTCCCGTGCCCGCCGCCACTCGATCCATGGCGCGGTCGGTGGCTTCACCCAGGGTGTCGTTGATGATTGTGGCCCCGGCCTCGATTGCTCTTCCGGCCACCTCGGGCTTGCGGGTGTCGATCGAGATGGGGGCCGTGGTGCGTTCGTGCAGTGCCTCGATGACGGGGATGACGCGGTCGAGCTCTTCGGCCTCGGGCACCGGGATCGCACCGGGGCGGGTGGACTCGCCGCCGACATCGACGATGGCGGCGCCCTGCTCGATCATCTCGAGACCGTGGGTTACCGCTCGTTCGGCGTCGAGCCAGAGACCCCCATCGGAAAAGGAATCGGGCGTGACGTTGAGCACGCCCATGACCAGAGCCCGTTCGAGCGAGAGATAGGCGTCCCTGCAGCGGAGCTTCATATAGGCGAAGTCTATTCAGGCCGAGCGCTTGCGACTCGGTGTTGGTTCAGCGACCCGAATGGATCAGGCCCATGGCCTCCGCGCGGGTGGCCTCGTTGCGGCGGAACATCCCGCGCACGGCAGAGGTCACCGTCTTGCTGCCCGGCTTCCGCACGCCGCGCATGCTCATGCAGAGGTGCTCGGCTTCGATCACCACGAGGACGCCGCGCGGGTCAAGCGCCTCTTCGATGGCATCGGCTATCTGGGTCGTCAGGCGCTCCTGCACCTGAGGCCGCTTCGACAGCAGGTCCACGAGCCGGGCGAGCTTCGACAACCCTGTGATCTGCCCGGACTCGTTCGGGATGTAGGCAACGTGGGCCGCGCCGATGAAAGGAATCAAGTGGTGCTCGCACATCGAGCCGAGCGGGATGTCCTTGACCATGATCATCTCGTCGTG
>JBOGWW010000299.1:0-3126 GCA_050693655.1 Actinomycetota bacterium
GCCGCGGTCCCTGATACTTGCCACCGAGTCCTCCTTGTCTAGGTTTGGCCTGAGCCGGTGCCCGTCGTGGTGGCCACGCTAAAGACGGGGTGTGACAAGAACGTCATTTCGTACGGAACCTTATCGAACATACGTTCGAATAGCACGGCTTTCCCTCCAAGTTACACGCACGTAGTTACCCCTTGGGCATTCTACGCGGGGGAGCTCCGCAGGGATAGCCCCGGGGCGAAAACCACAGAAGAAAGGGAGGCGGACTCGTGGCCCGCCTCCCTTGCCGGCGCTCCGCTTAAGCCGGCTACTTCGTTATCGCGGCTTCCCCGGACATCGAGCCCGCTCCGGCGAGGAAGGGCTCGGCCGCCGACAGCACCTCGTCGCGCGTCAGCGGTGTCTCGGTGGCGCCCATGTAGACGCCACCCTCGGGCTCGAGCCCGAGCAGGTTCCCCACGACTGCAGCGTGACGGGCCTCGACGCCGAAGATCCCGGCTGCGGCCTGAAGAATGGCCTTGTCCCGGATGACCCCCGCGGCCCCGAGGTAGGCCTGGACTCCGAGATTCTCGAAGGTGTGGCTCGTCTCGAGGTAGCTGCCGCGGTTCGCAAAGGACCGACCGAAATCGACTCCGGGGGCCTCCACCGGAGTCCCGCCGAGCTGCATGATCGTGTCGCTGATGGCCGACACGTGAGCGTCCTCGTCGGCGCCGATGGTCTCGAGGTAGTCCGCCTCTTTTCCATTGAGCAGTCCGGCGCCGTTGCCCTGCCGGTAGAACTCGGCCTCCAGGTACTCGAGCGTCAGCGCATAGTTCAGCACCTCGACGTCGTCTGCGAAGTCTCCGCTCTGAGCAAAGGCGAAACGCTGACCGAGCATCTGCAAGCCGGCGGCGGCGGGAATCGTAGCCGCCGTTCCCTTTATGAAGTCTCTCCTATCCATCTGGATCAGCTCCTTAGCTTCTGATGAACGGCATTGCGGCCTTCAGGACCTGCTTCATGTTCTTGTTGTCCTCGACCGGAGCCGGGAATGGGTTGCCGCCGATTAGGTCGCCCAGCACCGCGGCGTGACGGGATTCGACTCCCGCAATCGACGCGGCGGCGGCAAGGATGCCGGTGCTCTGGATCCTCGTGACCTGGCCGTGGTAGGCATCGACACCCAGCTCTTCGAACGTCGCGGCCGTCTCCAGGAACGTCGCCGGGTCCTCGAACGTCCCTCCCGGGTACTTCGTGCGCGGCGCCTCGACGGGCTCGCCTCCGAGATCCGTGATCGTCGCCGAGATGGCCTCGACGTGAGCGGCCTCGTGCTCCGCGATGGGGGCGATCAATGCCTGCTCTCGCCCGGACAACAGACCGGCCTCGACACCTCGTTGGTAGAAGTCGGCCTCGATGTACTCGAGCGTCAGCGCGTAGTTCAGGATGTCGATGTCACCGCCGCCCTGTCCCGACGCAAACCGCCGCTCTCCGAGTCCCGCCACGGCCAGCGTCGATCCGACGCCGAATATCGCCGCGTACTTCAAGAAGTTGCGCCTGGAGTTCGTGTCTTCGATCTCCAAGACGGCCTGTCCGTCGAAGATCTGTCTCTCAGCCATTGCAACTCCTCCTCTCATCTCGTGGGCACCCTCGGTGCCTCCGCTTGCCCGCCGCTGTCTGGCGGTGCTGGGGTTTCGAGTCCCCGTTGATTACCTGTCTCGAGCGGCGCGCGCCTGCACCACGATTCGATGCGTTCTCTGCCCCTTCGGTTCGCAGGCCAGAAGCGTGATCGTGCGCGCTCGTTTGTTGCTCGGTTGTTGGAGAACGAAGTCCACGTACTCGGCCTCGGGCACGATCGTGGTCTTGTAGACCCTGTAGGTGACCGGCTTGGTGCGGCCGACCGTCGTTCCCACCGCGTCGCCCTCGTTCAAGAGGTCGAGGTCGGCGAATGGAGCGGTGAAGGTCGTCCGGTGCCCTGCAAAGACCGCGTTCCCCGGATTCCCAGGGACGGCCGTCCCGGGCCAGAGTCCAGGTCCGCCCTCGACGACCTCGTCGACGACACCGCTGTAGAACCTCGTCTTCACATCTACGGCCGGTATCTCCATGGTGCCGAGCACGGCTCGGCTCTGGCCTCGCACCGCGAAGGGCATCGACTTGCCCTTGACGTCCGAGCGCCTCACCGGTGCGTCATCACCTTCACCGTTGCGGAGCTCGTCGAGCACGCGTAGCACGCGCGGCGGGGAGGACTCTTCGGACGCTGCTTCCCCGCTGGGACTCAGCGCGCCATCATCCGCCGGTGAGGGACCGACGTAGGTGTAGGCGATCCCGGCGAGAACGAGAACCGCCACTCCGCTGGCAATCAGGGTTGAACGCTTGAGGTTCATCCCTATTTGTTCGAATGCCGACCCCGATGTGGATTGCGCCTTACGCCCACGGGCTCTGTTTTCGGTGCATTCGTGAATAGCGCGCGTGTTTCTCGGCCGAACGCGTTTTGATGACGAGTGAATGGGTAACCACCGTGATCCCGGCTACCGAGTCGTCAGTCGGCCTCGGTCAGCAGTTGGGCCACGTCGAGCGGTTCGAGGAGCAGCTTCAGGTTCCCTTCGTCGTCGCGCGGCCACTCCTCCCGGGGCCGGTCGTAGTAGATCTCGATGCCGTTCTGATCGGGATCGTGCAGGTAGACGGAGACGTTGGCGCCGTGATCGCTGGATCCGTCGATCCCCCACCCCGCCTTCAGCACCCGCTTGACGGTGTTCGCCAGGTCCCTGCGCGAGGGGTAGATGAGCGCGAAGTGGTAGAGCCCGGCGGCGTTGACGGGGGCCGGGCCCGCCCCCCTGCTATGCCAGACGTTCAGTCCGAGGTGATGATGGTAGCCGTCGTAACTCATGAACGCGGCCTCGTCGCCGTAGCGCGCCACGACGTCCATCCCGAGCGCATCACGGTAGAAGCTCACCGAGCGCTCGAGGTCGGTGACCTTGAGGTGCACGTGACCGACTCCGATCTCCGGCGCGACCCTCTTTTCCACGGCAACCCCTCTCCGATCGACTGGCAGGAAAACAACCCCAGCGCTCTCGGGAGCTTTGACCCCGCTCAGAGAAGTCAAAGCTCCAAAGCCCCAAGCGAGCGGCGATTTGGGAGAACGCTATCGGAGAAGGGGGCCGGCTCCCAGCC
>JBOGWW010000300.1:0-7254 GCA_050693655.1 Actinomycetota bacterium
CGTCGAGCACCAGACCGGTTTCATCGATGGACCGGTACTGCGCTTCTTGTCGGATGCTCGCTCGCCCGAAGTCACCGCAGTCATGAGGGTCATTACCTTCTTCGGCGGGGCGATTGCGGCTCTGGTCGTCATGACCTCGTCGACCGTCATCGCCTATCTCAAGACGAGGGGTTTTCGTCAACCCGCCTTCCTGGCGTTCAGTCTCGTGGGTGCGCTGGGTCTGTCCCCCGTGATCAAGTTGATCGTGCAGCGACCCCGACCCGATCTCTCTCCCGTGGTCGACGTCGGGGGGCTCGCCTTTCCCAGCGGTCACGCAACCACTTCCGCCATCGTCTTCGGGGCCCTGGCGTACGTGCTGACCCGGAAGCAAAGTTGGCGAACCAACGTCTGGATCTGGGCCGCCGCCGGCATGCTGTCGTTCCTTATTGGGTTCTCGAGGCTCTACCTCGGCGTGCACTGGACGACCGACGTCGTGGGCGGATGGACCCTCGGGCTCATGTGGGTTGCTCTCGGGGTAGTGGTGACCGATCTAGCGTGGGAGATCGGTGCGCCGCGACGGGTCGATGGGGCAGCGACCGCACGCGCCGGTCAACCGGGCGTTACGAGAATGCGATGACGCGGCAGGGTCCGCCCGAGCCCTCCTCCCAAGGAATGACGCCGATGAACGCGGTGGCGCCGCGAGCTCTCAGTTTCCCGAGGTTGGCCAGGTTCTCGATGCCGAACCGATCTGCTCCGAGCCAGGTGACGTGCACGTCGAACGTGGTCGAGTTGCCGGGATCGAGGCTCAGCGTGTCGACCCCGATGGCTCTGACCGAGCGCTTCTCGAGCAGCACCTCGACCGCTTCGATCCCGAATCCGGGGAAGTGGTAGGTGCCCGAGGAGTCCGCGTTCTTGTAGGCATCGCCATCCGGTAGCCGCTTCTCCCAGCCCGAGAACATGAACACCGCCGCGTGCTTGGGAATGCGGCCGTGCCCTCTCTCGTAAGCACGGAGGTCGTCGGGCGTCACCTGCGCGTCGGGATCGTTGCGAGCCTTCTTGGAGATGTCGATCACCGCCACCTGCAACATGAGCTCGCGCGGCGTGATGTCGGGGGTAAGCCTTCCGCCGGCGACGAAGTGGCCCGGAGCGTCCATGTGGGTGCCGGAGTGCTCGCCGAAGGTCCACTCCTGCCCGTAGAACCCGTTGGCGGGAATGGTGGTCAGGGTCCTGCGGCTCGGCTCGTTGCCCGTGTACATCGGGAAGCCGGCGGCGAAGGTATGCGTGAGATCGACGCTCCGGCGGCGCGAGCGCGGCTTTCGTTTCCTTCCGCGGGCCTGGGCGGAGGTGGGCAAGAGCGTTGCAGTGGCTCCGGCGGCGCCGGCCGCAGCGATAAAGGAACGGCGGCTGACACCCTCGCTGCGCGTCCGCTCGGCGACCTTCTCGACGGTACCAGGAAGACACATATCGGAACCCCCTTATGAATTCCCGATGGTCTCGTTGGCTCACGCTAAACCGGACGGAGGGTGCGGACAACAAGAAAAATTCGACCGGCGAAGCGCCGCGTCGGGAGTCGGGTCCGTCGCCCGAGCGGCTACAGTTGGTGTCGTCTCTGGCGGCGTGGCCGAGTGGTTTAGGCAAGGGCCTGCAAAGCCCTGTACAGCGGTTCGATTCCGCTCGCCGCCTCGAGTTCATTCGTTGGTTGCCCGCGCCACTTCAAGCGACGGGACCCCCGGCGGTCGCCCCGGAACGGATCAAGTTCCAAACCACGCAAAGCGGCCAAGTGCCTACCCTCCGACGGGCGCGCGTGCCTTTACTGGCGTGTCATCTGGGAGGACGGCAAGGGAGGTTGATCGTGCGGCGCTATCTGACGGTGCTACTGGCGGGAATCCTGATCGGCGGACTGCTCTTTCTGGCGGCTCCAAGCCCCGCGGGGCCCCGGGACCGCATCAGGAAGCTCGAGAAGCAGGTCGCCACGCTCCAGAAGAAGACCCAGAGGTTAACCAAGCAGGGCTTCTAACGGAGTTTCATCGGGGGGAACCAGGTGCTGAGCCAAGTGTGACGCAGGTGTCGCCGCGCGATGGACTAACGAGATCGACGAGATCACCGAACTCGATGTCTGCGACTCGATCGGCCAGGAGACCCTGCGCAAGGCGCTTCGAGGTCGCTGATCGGCGGTGCCACTGGCAGGGCTCACGTCCTGGGGGTCTGGTGGCGATTACGGCATGATCGAACCGGTTCGATAGACTGTCGGACCTCTGGGGCGTTAGCTCAGCGGGAGAGCACTTGCTCGACAAGCAAGGGGTCGCTGGTTCAATCCCAGCACGCCCCACCAGACGAAGAGTGAAGCGGCGGCGGGCACCGATCGAACGATGTGCCACATGGTTCCGTCCAGCGGAACTTTTCGCAAGTCCGTCGTCACGTCTCGACCGTCAGGTACTCGACACGGTTCTTCTAGAGGTCGGCCAGCTTGTCCAGCGCCACGCGGTACTGCTCTCGAACTCGAGTGGCTGCCGCCTCAACGAGCTCACGGTGGCCCTCCTGGGCCATGTGGTTGGCGACGGCTCGCAGAACGAGTTCGTTGATGCTGGTGCCGGTGGCAAAGGACAGAGCCCGAAGGCCCTCGTACACGTCGCGAGGCATCCTCAGGGTGACAACCTGCGTTTTCTTCGTTGCATCCTTGTCTGTTGCCATTTCTGTCTCCCCGGTTCAGGCTCCCCAGAATATGACAGCACGCTATCGGGATAGCAGGCCTTGCCAACGGCAGGAGGGACGGGTCTGTGGCCCTCGCACGTCTAGCTCAAGTCTGTGAACGTCGATAAACACCCTGAGCTGCAACCCAGGGGAGCGAAGAAGCGGATGAGTAAGCTCATCGATCCGGCCCGGGTCATTGCCACTCCAGTCTCTGGAGGAGTTCTGCAGCAGCTTCGCCGATCACTCGGTGATCGTTCGAGACAACGAGATCAGCGATTCTTGCTCGCCTTATCTCCTCGGCAAGAGCGTCGGTCCTGCTCATGAAGTCGTCCCGCAGAGCTCCGAGATCACGGCGACGGATGCGTTCGGCAATGGTTTCGGGCGACACATCGACCCGCGCGACCGTTACGGACACCTGCGGGACAGCACGGCACAGAGCGTTGAGATCTTCGTGAGACACAAGTGTGACGGCGATGACGAATAGGCGGGCTCCAGCCTGAATGAAGTTCGGGGCGATGGTGGCCAGGTTCGCGAACGCAAGATCGTAGGAGTACGGGGGTGTCTGCGTCTGGTGGCGGATATACCTGCCCGAGCCAATCGGACGTCTATCAAGGCGTGACGAACGCCTTGCGAATGCAGTAGCCCGGAGAGTGCTTCGGCCAACGCAGTCTTGCCGGCACCAATCGTGCCCGTGATAGCCACGCCTGGAATCGTTTCTCCTTGACCAAATGGCATGGCACGAGACTAGCGCCTGCCCTGGTCGGCGTCACGGAACAGCCGCTTGCCCCCGCCCAGCAGGACCGGGTACACCGTCAAGGCATACTCGTCGGCCAGGTCGTTCTCGATGAGCGTCTGAACGAGGTTCCCACTGCCGAGTACCGCGATGTCATTGCCGGAGCGCTCCTTGAGCCTGGCGACCTCCTCGGCGACATCGCCTTCGATCAGCGTCGAGTTTTGCCACTCGACGGTCTGCAGCGTCGCTGGAATCCGCCGTCGGACGTCTACGTCGGGGGCACCCGGTGCCTGCATTGACCCCGTCGAGCGACAGGATCTCGATGACGACCAACTTCCTCATGCCTCCGCACTCTCCCTCCGTTGGCGATGGCTCTGTCGCAAGGTGAGACCCGGCAGCAGGGTAGAACTCATCGCCGAGTCCGGCTCTTTTCCTATTTGTTGGTCTGACCTCGATGGATCCCCACGCGAACCTTGTCTTGTCGTGCGGCGTCGCATTAGCAGTGAACGAATCCCTGCGTTTTTCGGCCCTGGCCGCTGCGGTGGCGGTGGCCACTCTGTTCTGCTCGGGCGGCGAGGGAGCATCCCCGACCACCGCGCCCGAGCCGAGTTCACCACGGGCGACGTCCCGCCCGACGGCGCGCATAGGGGAGCCGAAGGAATTCGTGCCGCCCACCCGCCGAGAGAACGGAAGGGTCGTTCTCCCGCTCGTGTTCCCGGACGGGACCACGGCAGAGCTCGTCTATCCGCCGTCCCTAGGCGTTGCCGAGATGGGGCTTCGGCCCTATCGGGCCGGCGGCTTCGGTCCCCCCAACCGGCCCGAGCGGGACTTCGCCATCTTCTTCGAGGGCGTACCCGGGGTCTGGCGGGCCGGCGACCGTCCCCTGGCCACCTACGAGTCCGCCACAGGCGCTACCGCCGAGTACTGGGAGGTGGCCGATTCCGAGGATCCGCAAGGAACCCTTCGCCATCTGATCCTGCGGTTTGGCTCTTGGTACGTGGCCGTGTGGGACCATCGCGGAGGCGACGAACGGCGAATGCGGAGGTGGGCGCAGGGCCTTCTCGGGAGCGAAACCAGGGACGGCTTCCTGGTGCTCCGAGCCAAACGGCCCCTGAGGCTGACGCGCACCGGCCAGAAATCCGGCCCCGAACTGATGTTCGAGGGTGGCGACCCCGACCGCCGAATCGTGAAGCGCCCGATGCTCCGTCTTCTTCCCACCCGATGCGATGACTAGCGGCCGTCGAGCGGTTTCGACGATGTCCAAGTCATCAACGGCAGGGGGGTCTCGCGTTCGAGCGGCTTTGCAGGCTGGTGCGTCGAAGAGGAACACATGGTCGTCCATGCCTCTGGTCCCGAGCGCTTCATCGACCGCGCGACTCGACACCTCGAGGTCCGCAACGTGAAACTGGGTTCCTGAAGCGCCTTCTCCTGGATCGTCGAGTCACAGCATCACTTCGGCCAGGCGATCGATTTGGTCGAGCTCGGCGATCGTGGGATCGAAGATCAGCTCGTCGACCCCGATGTCCTCGAAGCGGCCCGCGAGATCCTTCAGCGCTTCGGGCGTCGTGGGAGCCGACTCGGCGATCCGGTCCGCCCATTCCCCGAGGTACGCGTAGTAGTCCTTGAGGTACCTCGCCGAACCGTCCTCGGCTTGGGGGCCGAGCGCGAAGTAGCCCAGCGCCACCAGGCGAGGCTCGCCCGAGCGACCAGCCTCGCGCCACAGCTCCCGCGTCCGTTGCAGGAACGGGCCCACCGCCTCGGGCGGCGCGCCTCCGGCGGTGTAGCCGTCCCCGAACCTCACCGCGCGCTCCACCGCCTCGTCTTCGGAGCCCCCAATCAGGATCGGGAGTTCCCGTCCCGGAAGGGGCACGGAGGCGTGTCCGGAGTTCGAGAGTTGCTGACCCCTCCACAGCTCAAGCATTGCCTGGAGTTGCCGTTCGAAGCGCCGGCCCCGGCTCCCGTAGCCGTCGCCCACGGCCTCGAAGTCGTCCCGGCGAGCCCCCACGGCCAGCCCCAGCGTCAGCCGTCCGCCGGAGAGCCGATCCACCGAGGCGGCCTCCTTCGCCAGCAGCACGGCGTCGCGCAGCGGGGCGATGAGGATGTTCGTGAGGAGCCCGATGCGCTCGGTGACGGCGGCCGCGCCGGCGAGCGAGATCAGCGAGTCGTAGCTCGGGTACACGATGCGATCGATCGTGGCCAGCGAGGAGAATCCAGACTCCTCGGCGCGCGTCGCCCATTGCAGGAGAACCTCTCCCTCGGTGCCCGGGATGGGGTTGGGGAGTCCGATGCCGATCCTCACTCCGTAGCCTCCTCTTTCGCGCGCGCCAACGAGCGCCAAACTAACGCGGCCGTGACTGCCGTAGATCGTGTGTCCGGTTCCGCGCCGCCGACCCTTTCTCACGATGCACGACCCTTGACCGTTTCGGGCGATCGGCCTAGGGTGCCGAACCGTACGAATGGTACAGACCGGCATATATCGGGAGGTTGCAATGGCGCACCGCTCACACCGATTCCGTCGCGCATCCATCGTCGTGGCTGTCGCGAGCACCCTTCTGGCCACGGCGCTCGCGGGCAACCCCCCGGCGCTCGCCCAGGCGGAAGGCCCCGGCGAGGGCACTTGCAAGACCTTCGACGATCCGAAGTTCAACGGCTGGACGACTCACGACGAACTTGGCCCCCGCCTCGCTCAGATCGAAAAGAACAGCCACGCTCGCATCGAGGTCGACGAGGTCGGTCGCACCTTCCAGGGACGCGAGCTGTGGGCGGCCCGCGTCGGGACCGGCGACCGGGTCTTGCTCGTGCAGAGCGCCATCCACGGCAACGAGCGCACAGGCACCGAGGCGCTCCTCGGCATCCTCAAGGACCTCGGCACCAGCCAGGACGCGGCAACGAAGGAGACCCTGCGTAACATCACCATCGTCGCCATGCCGATGGTCAATCCCGACGGCGGCGAGCTCAACCGCCGCATCAACGTCATCTCCTGGGACCAGGTCGTCGCTCAGTTCCCGCAGCTCGAGGGCGCACCGCGCGCCTGGTACCACCGCCTCAGCGGTGACGGCATCCCACTGCCGGGCTTCGATCTCAACCGCGACTTCAACGCCGATCTCGACTACGTTCCGCAACCCGAGGACCTGCCTGGTCGCCCGACGGACGCGGGCTTCTACCTCTCTCCCGAGTCGCAGGCGATCCGCGACGTGTACGTCGACCTGCGCCAAGAGTTCGGAGCCGTCGACGCGGTCGTCGATCTCCACCACATGGGCCCGTGCGACCGTCAGACCGGCGGTCCGCAGGACGGCAAGTTCATCTCCGTAGCGCTCGATTACCCGCCGCTCGGCGTGAACGACGGCGCCGCGTACCAGGACGACTGGCCGCTGCTCGACCAGGACAAGTCCCGCCGCTACGCGCTGGCCGTCGCCAACGGGATCAAGGCCAAGTACGGCGAGCAGTCGCCGCTTGCCGCAGTCGGCCGTTACTTCCACCCCGACGCGCGCGAGTTCGCCGGACAGGGCCGCTCCGCGTTCGGCTTGAACGGTTCGGGCACGGTGCTGTTCGAGGTACGCGGTCAGCAGGACGACTTCGGTCAGAAGATGAAGGGCATGCTGGTGCAGAGCGTCCGAACCGGAGTGGAGGCCCTGATCGACGGCCTCGCCACGGGCAGCGTCGATACCCTCGACGGGGACGACTTCTTCGACCTGCCCGACTACGGCTGGGACAACGCCGACTGAGTCCGACCGAGCTCGTCGGGTCGATATCCGCGCGTCTTCCGCCGGTTGGGAGCGCGCGCAGCGGGCCCGGAGGGCAGCGCCCTAAGACGCCCGAAGCCTACGGGGGGCCATTTTCCGGAAAATCCC
>JBOGWW010000301.1:0-2819 GCA_050693655.1 Actinomycetota bacterium
CAGAAACGGTGGGTGGCGGATATCTTGCGGGAATGGACCCGCAGCACCAGCGGGCGATCGCCGTCATCGCCCACATCGACCACGGCAAATCGACCCTGTCCGACCGTCTCCTGGAACTCACCGGCACGGTGGGGGACCGCGACATGCGCGCCCAGTATCTGGACCGCATGGATCTGGAGCGCGAGCGCGGCATCACCATCAAGGCGGCGGCCGTCCAGATGAACTACAAGGCGTCCGACGGGGAGAGCTACCAGATCAATCTGATCGACACGCCGGGTCACGTGGACTTCGGCTACGAGGTGTCGCGCTCGCTCGCCGCCTGCGATGGCGTGCTGCTGCTGGTGGACGCGGCGCAGGGCATCGAAGCGCAGACGCTCACCAATCTCTATCTCGCGGTGGACGCGGGCCTCGAGATCATTCCGATTCTGAACAAGATCGATCTTCCGGCGGCGCAGCCCGACAAGTACGCCCAGGAGCTAGCGCAGCTGATCGGCTGCGAGCCCGAAGACGTGCACCGCATCTCGGCGAAGACGGGCGAGGGTGTGGCCGAGCTGCTCGAGGAGATAGTCGGGAGGGTCCCGCCCCCCAAGGGCGATCCGGATGCTCCGTTGCGGGCGCTGGTGTTCGACTCCTTCTACGACTCCTACCGCGGAGTCATCGCCTACATTCGAGTCGTCGACGGTCTCATCGAGTCGCGCGAGGAGATCGCCTTCATGGCGACCGGCGTCGAGGTCGATGCCGACGAGATCGGTGTCATGGCTCCCGATCCGACACCGATGAAAGAGCTCGAGACGGGAGAGGTCGGCTACCTCATCTCGGGTATCAAGGAGGTGCGGCTCGCCAAGGTGGGCGACACGGTTACCGCGCGCCACCGCCGTGCCACCCGACCGCTGCCCGGCTACCGCGAGCCCAAGCCCATGGTCTTCGCGGGGGTCTTTCCCCTCGAGGGTGACGACTTTCCACTGCTGCGCGATGCGCTCGACAAGCTGAAGCTGAACGACGCGGCGCTGGTCTACGAACCGGAATCCTCGGGTGCTCTCGGCTTTGGCTTTCGTTGCGGGTTTCTGGGTCTGCTGCACATGGAGATCGTGCGCGAACGTCTGGAGCGCGAGTTCGATCTCTCGCTCATTGCCACGGCCCCCAGCGTCGGCTACGAGATCGAACTGACGGGCGGCGAGCGGCTCGAGGTGCACAACCCGACCGACATGCCCGATCCCTCGCAGATCGAAAGCGTCTACGAGCCCTTCGTCGACGTGATGGTGGTGACTCCCACCGACTACACCGGGACCGTGATGCAGCTGTGTCAGGGGCGGCGAGGCGAACTGCAGCAGATGAACTACCTCTCGCCCGAGCGCGTGGAGATCCACTACCGGATGCCGCTGGGCGAGATCATCTTCGACTTCTTCGATCATTTGAAGTCTCAGACCAAAGGGTATGCGTCGCTCGACTATGAGCCCGCGGGCATGCAACCGTCCAAGCTCGTGCGCGTCGACGTCCTCTTGAACGGCCAGCCCGTCGACGCTTTCTCGACGATCGTTCATCGCGACAAGGCCTACGACTATGGAAAGACCATGACCGAACGGCTCCGCAAACTGATCCCGAGGCAGCTCTTCGATGTGCCCATTCAGGCGGCGATCGGCTCGCGCATCATCTCGAGGGAAACCGTCAAGGCCAAGCGCAAGGACGTCACCGCCAAGTGCTACGGAGGCGACATCACGAGAAAGCGCAAGTTGCTCGAACGCCAGAAGGAAGGGAAGCGGCGCATGAAGCAGATCGGTACGGTCGAGGTCCCTCAGACGGCGTTCATCGAAGCCCTGCGCGTCGACAGCGACGGAGCGAGCTCGTGACCGTGGCCCTCGCCCCGAGTAACGCTCGCAGGGGTGCCTGGCTCGCCGACCCCGGCTTCGGGGTCTACGTCCACATTCCCTTCTGCCGGCACCGCTGTCACTACTGTGATTTCAATACCTATGAGGGCCTCGAGGCGCTGTACGACTCCTACGTCGAAGCGCTCGTCGCCGACATCGAGCGATGGGACGCCGGCGTGCCGCCCGCGACCTCGGTGTTCTTCGGCGGTGGCACTCCGACGCTGCTCTCGCCGGGGCAGCTCGGTCGCATCCTCGAGGCGGTAAGACGACGCACCGGGATCCAGGGTGACGCGGAGATAACCGTCGAGGTCAATCCGGAGACCGTGGACGAGGCCGGTTTCGCCGCGCTGCTGGACGCCGGATTCAACCGCTTTTCCGTCGGCATCCAGAGCCTCGCACCGCACGTACTCGAGGGACTGGGGCGCACCCATTCGGCGGACCGAGCGTTGGAGGCCCTCGCGGCGGCACGAAGGGCCGGCGCACCCGACCTCAATGCCGATCTCATCTACGGCTCTCCGTGGGAGCGCGACGACGACTGGACGCGTTCGCTCGAGGGTGTGATCGAGGCGCGCACCGACCACGTCAGTGCCTACGCGCTCACCGTCGAGGAGGGGACGCCGCTGCACACCCTGGTCGCCACCGGAAGGGTCCCCGACGTGGACGGAGACATCCAAGCCGAGCGTCATGCCGTCGCCGACGAACGACTCGGTGGGGCCGGATTCGAGCGATACGAGACCTCCAACTGGTCGCGCCCGGGCCGCGCCTCGCGCCACAACCTCCTCTACTGGAGCGCGGGGAACTACGCGGGCTTCGGAGCCGGGGCACATGCTCACGTGGACGGCCGCCGGTGGTGGTCGAAACGCTTGCCGCGCGAGTTCATCGCCGCGGTGCAAGAGGGCTCGAGCACCGCGGCGGGCTGCGAGGAACTGGACCATTCCCCGCGCGGTCCCGAGG
>JBOGWW010000302.1:0-11674 GCA_050693655.1 Actinomycetota bacterium
GATTGCGTCTGAGGCCGAGGTACTGAAGACGAAGTCGTTCGAGCACCTCACCGAGGACGAGCGAAGGCACGCCGACCGGCTGATCCGCCGGCTGGCCGTGTCGCTTCCGGTTCGGCGCTCGAGACGCCTCGAGCGGGCGTCCAGGGGGGCCCACTTCGACCTCAGGCGAACGTTGCGCTCGTCCCTTCGTACGCAGGGCGAGCCGTTGCGCCGCTCGTGGCTCGTGCGCCGGTCGGTCGCCCGCCCGCTCGTCCTCGTGCTGGATGTGTCCGGATCGATGGCGCCCTACGCGCGGGCTCTGATGCAGTTCGGCTACGCCGCCATGGCTTCGGGGGAGAAAGTAGAGGTTTTCTGCTTCGGAACGCGCCTGACGCGCGTGACTCGTTCATTGCGCACGACCAACCCCGACCGGGCCCTGGCGGAGGTGGCCCGCCGGGTGCGCGACTGGGAAGGGGGCACGCGCATCGGCGAATCGCTCAAGGCCTTGACCGATCACTACTCGCAGGCGGCGGCGCTGAAGGGGGCGGTGGTGGTGCTCTGCTCGGACGGCCTCGAGCGCGGCGATCCCCTGCTTCTGTCCAGTCAGATGGCTCGCATTCATCGCATAGCTCACGAACTGGTGTGGGTCAATCCGCTGAAGGGGACGACCGACTATGAGCCGCTGGCCCGAGGGATGGCGGCGGCGTTACCGCACGTGGACCGCTTCCTTTCCGGTCACAACGTAAGGAGTCTGGAAGAGCTGTGCGAATCCCTGGCCTCGATCACGCGGTGACCAGTCCGAAGCCCAAGAACCCGACTCCCAGCGCGAGCGAGAGAGTTCCCGCGTAGAGCAGGACGATGAATCCGTTGGGTTTGGTCGCGCCCTTGTTCATCGAAGAAAAAAAGAAGCCGGCCGACATCAGGATGGCCGCGAACGCAACGCCGCTGCGCGCCACTCCGCCGGCGAAACCGCTCATGTCTGCCGCATCGACGAATGGCTGGCAAACGAGCGCAAGGGACACGAGGACCCCGGCGTGCGCGTGACCGGCGCGCGCGAAGTTGCGTTGGAACTCCGTCACGGCGGCTCGGCCCCTAACGATCTTTAGCATGTAGTAGCCGCCGAACTCGACCGCGATGATCGACAGCAGGAGGATTCCGGCGGTGTTGAGACTGGCGGGAGACAGCAGCTCTGACATCTGTGATCTCCGTTCCTCGTTCCCTGGACTTGCCCCTTGGGTCGAATATGCTGCCATGGAGTTACGACCGCACGTGGCACTCACGAGGGAGGACGCCATATGCAGCCAGAACTGACTCCAGAAGACATCGAAACCGCCTCGTTCACCATCGCCATCCGCGGTTACGACAAGCAGGAGGTCGAGGCCTTCCTGGCGGACACCGCCGACCTCGTGCGCGCTCTGACCGATGCCTCGGGCAACGCCTATGTGGACCTCGGCGAGGAGATGGGCGAGCTGCTCCAGCACGCGCGCAACTCGGCCGACCAGATGACGGCCCAGGCGCAGGAGGAGGTAACCGCGCTGCGCGCCCAGATCGACGCCGAGATCGCCGACAAACGGCGCGAGGCCGACGAATACGTGCGACGCTCCAACGAGGACATCTCGAGCGAGGTCAAGCGCCTGCGCCAGGGGGCCGAGGAGCAGGCGAGGGCCATCATCGAGGATGCGCAGCAGCGCATCGTGACCCTCCAGCGCGAAGAGGTCGAGGCGCGGGAGCGGATCCGTGCTCTCCGGCTGCAGTTGCTCGAGGTCACGTTGCGACTTCAACGCTTCGAGGTTGCCGACGAGTCAGAGGAAACCTCCGACGATGAAGACGTCGAGGCCTTTGAACCCACGACGGACGAGCCGGAGACGATGACCGCGCCCACAGGGGCAGCCTTCACGGCCCCGGCCGAGCTCGTCGACAACGAACCCGGCCAGGAAGACGGGTCGGACCTGGAGGCCGAGGAGGAGGCGACCGCAACGAGCTTCGCCACCGAGCCGGTCGAGGTCATCAACCTGGAAGAGGACCGCGCAGAAGAGTCGAGCCGCTAGCGAGAACGCGCGACGTGGGGATACGGGTCGCGGTCATAACCGTCAGCGACGGAGTGGCTCAGGGCACGCGCGCGGACGAGTCGGGCGATCTGATCGAGGAGCAACTCACCGAGGAGGGCTACGCGGTCGCCGAGCGCGTGGTCGTCGCGGACGAGCATCCCGCCATCGTCGCCGCGTTGCGTGCCCAGGTGGATGCCGGGACGCCGTTGATCGTCACCACGGGCGGCACGGGTTTCGGACCACGCGACGTCACGCCTGAGGCCACGAGCGAGGTCATCGAGCGGCCCGCGGCAGGGCTATCCGAATTGATGCGGGCCGCCGGGCTCCAGCACACACCCCTGGCCGCGTTGTCCCGCGGGATCGCGGGGGCGGCGGGCAAGAGCCTCATCCTCAACCTGCCGGGCAGCCCGAAGGGCGTGAAAGAGAGCCTCGACGCGGTCATCGAGGTGCTGCCTCACGCCCTCAGCTTGCTGGCGGGCGACACCCGGCACGGCTGAGGCAAAGGCAAAGGCAAAGGCCAAACCGGGCAGCAACGGGGTAAGTGATAGCTGCCGGGGCCTGGTTGGGCCCGCTCTCGGGGGTTTTGGACACCAGAGGACGTGAGACGACTTGGATTGTCGAAAACCCTCTGGATCAAGGGGTTTCTGGTACCGAGAGGTCGCTCAGCGACGCCCAGTTCCAAAAGGGCCCGAGAGCGACTCGACCCTCAAGAAACAGCCGAACCCCACCCGATTCATCCCTTCGATGCCGGTTTTCGGCCGAGAGAGGCCCAGCCGAACCCCAGCACGTAGCCGATCCGTCGCCGTGCGGGGGTTTTCGGCCGAGTGATCCCGCCGGGCTTCAGTTGCGGAAGCGCGGCGTCCAGTCCACCAGGTTCTCGAACAGCTGATATCCGGTGTAGGTCAGCGCGTACGAGGCCAGCCCGTAGGGGTGGTAGTTCTGTTCGGTCGGATCCGGTAGCAGGGCCCCGGCGATGCGGATGCGCCCGGCACCGTAGTCCAACTCTCCCAACGAAGTACCCGTCGTGCTCGAGCTTCCGGGCGAGACGGTCTCTCGCACCAGTGTTCGCGCTGCGGTCGTTCCGCCCGCGTCCTGCCACGCCTGCTGATCGACGATCCAGTTGGGTGAGTCGCAGCGGTCGCTGTCGCACTCGGAGTTGCCCGCGCCGGCAGGGCTCACGTAGTAACCGAGGGGAACCGGCTCGTAGGTCTGGTGGCGGTGCTCGAAGCTTTGCCCGTCGACCGTCGACCTGCCTTCCGCGGTGCCCTCTTTGTTCACATCTTCGGCGAGAGGGTGAACGTCGTAGGTGGCGCCTCGGCCGTCGTCGAAGTCCATCCAGCCCGCGTAGAAGGACCCGCTGGTGATCTGGTCCGCGGTGATGCCCGTCGCCAACGCCGACAGTCCCTGAATCGCACCGTCGGTCAGCACGACGTTGCCACCGCGTCCGGCGAACTCGGCAATCGCACCCGCGTAGCGCTTGAACTGCCTGGGTGTGTAGCGGCTGTCCGGAGCAGCCGGTGGAGCGGGATCGGTCGCGAACTCGATTTCGCCATCCACCTGCTGTGGGGCGGCGAGGAAGTTCTCGACGCGGACCCTCCAACTACCCGGCTCCGGAGCGAACACCGTCACCTCCTCACCGTTGTTGACGAACGAGCACTCACAGCCGCGGTCCTGCCACGCGTTGGTGACGGGGTCCAGGCGCTCCACATGAATGTCGTAGTCGCTCGGCAATCCCCAGGTTGCCGTGACGGTCATGCGGTCGTTGTCGAATCCCTCCTGCACATCGAACTCGTAGATACCGCTGGTCGTTGGCAGCGGTGCGGCCGCGGGCGTCAGCGAGAAGCTCTCGCTCGATTGAGGCGTCCCCGTCGGTTCTGGTGCTCCGTCGTCCGCCACGAATCCCGGCATGAAGTCCTCCGACACGACGAGCGAGTCGTAGGCCTTGATCGCGCTTCGGCCTCTGCGAAGTACCGAGTCGACCGTGACGCGAGTGAGTTGGTCTTCGGGTGCGGTGTACTCGTTTAGGTCCTCGAAGAAGTCCATGCGTGAGACGTCGTAGGGAGCCTGGTCGGGAACCTCGTACGCGGAGGCGCGACTGAAGCTGACGTCGAATCTCGTCGGCAGCAAGCGGCCGGCCTCGGGACGAATGCGATACGGTCCCGGTTTGGGATCGTTGAGATCGATGCGGGCCCCCGCCTGTAGGTACAGAGGGCTCTGGTTGAAGTAATGCGCGACCTCCCTGCAGCCCTCTTCGTCGCCGGCGTGATCGGGTGGCCCGCAGTACTCGAGCACCAGCTCGGCCGCCGAGTTGGGCGAGATGCTGCCGAGGTTGCCGAAGTTGGCCTCGATCGTCATGCCGCCGTTGAAGACCCCATCGGACGGTCCCTTCACATCGAAGCGAAACTCCTGCAGGCCCGTTGCCTGGGTCGTCGTGATGTCGTCCTGGGTCGGCAGGTTGTTGGGTGCCCCATCGGCGGGTCCGCCACCGGGATTGGTTACGCGGTCGGGGTCGAACACGTAGGCGACCTTGCCGCCCGGCTTGAACTGCACCTGCCGGTCCTCGAGCAGGGATGCGATCTGCGCGTAGATGAGACCCTTGTTGCCGTCGACGTGAAGCTGCTCGATGTCGGGGTCAAAATGGGTATTGGGAGTCAGATGGGACAGTGCCATCTCGTTGTCGATGCCGATGCCGTCGAGACCCAGCGGCGAGTCCATCCAGTCGCCGAAAGATCCCGTCACCTGATAGTTGATCGTGTCCCAAACGGTGCCCCATTGGTCCGAGCACATCGGGATGTTGCCGCCGAGCCCCGGAACCTCCGTCGCACCCGGACAGGAGTCCGCCGGCGCGATGAGGGGGCTCCACGCCAGCCGCTCTTCGGAATCGCGGAACGTCTTGATCGAGGTATCGACGCTGAGAGCGTTCTTGCGGTAGTCCCGCTGCCCCGCGCCGAGAAGCGTGAACGAGAAGGAGGGAGCGGTAAGCATGCCGTGAAGGTCGATGGCCGCATCGAACTTCCCCGCCGTCGTTTGTTCCTTGACGAGTTGCAGATAGCTCGCGTAGCCCTGGGTCTCGGGTTCGGAGGCCGGAGTGTACTGCCCCTCGGTGTAGCCGATCGTCGGCCAGTCACGGTTCACGTCCATTCCGTTGCCGTTGTAGCGCTGGAAGAACGCCCCGCCCTTTGTCACCTCGCCGCGATGCCACCCGTCGGGATTGGACAGAACGAAGTACACGACACCGTTGGTCAACACCTGGCCGGCCGTCGGGCCCGAGTTTGAGGGTTCGAGTATCGGCTTGGGGAAGGGCCCCTCGCTCGCGCAGGCCGGGGCGGCGTCGGGGCTTTCCTCGCACGCCGCCCAGGTCACGAGATCCTCAACCGCACGGATGCCGCCCTCGATGCCCGCTCGCTCGATCCCGTGGATCGACAGCGAGTAGGCGAAGTGCTTGCGATCGGCCTCGGGAACCGGCGAGTTCCGATCGGTGACCTTGATTGCATAGAGGTCTCGCTTGTCGCGCGTCAGGTCCTCGCGCGGAAGGCCCGCCGATTGCAATTCCTCGTCCAACAACTCGGGATGATCGCCGAACTGTGTCTTGAGGTTGATCACCTGGAGGTAGCGCGGGAACCGTTGCTCGAGGAACTTAAGCCCCCCGATCGCCTCGTCCCACTGGATGAACTGCGCCGCGCAAACGTTTCCCTTGGCCCACGGACTCTTGGCCGGCGCGCCCTTGACGCAGCCGTGGGGATCGGGAAACGCCCGCCCCATGACCGAGTACTGATTCTCATCCGTGGCCGCGGGAGTCGCCACCGACTCCCTCGAGGTGACCGCGACGAACGAGGCGGCCAAAAGAAGACAGGCTCCGACAAGAGCGACGATGCGACGCTGCATTGAATCCCCCTAGATTCCGCGATTCCGCGACAGACCAAGAACTGGCTAAGTTCTCCGTATGCAGGATGATTCCTGCCAAAGGTCAAGACCAAACCCGGAAAGGCAAAGCAAGCGGCAGCAAGGGGGAAGTGGGTGGATGAGGGCCTGGTTGCGCCCGCTCTCGGGGGTTTTGGACCTCAGAGGTCGTGAGACGACGTGGATTGTCGAAAACCCTTTGGATCAAGGGTCTCTGGTACCAGGAGGTCGCTCAGCGACGCCCAGGTTCCAAGGATGGTCCGAGACCGACTTGACCCTCGAGAAACAGCCGAACCCCGCCCGATTCATCCCTTCGATGCCGGTTTTCGGAGGAGTGGGACGGCGCCGGACTGCCAGGTCGCTGCAGCTTCACGCCGATGCGGCGGGTTTGCCTTTCAGTCGACGTCGTGGATCAGGAGGCCCCGGCCCTCGCAGGTGGGACAGGGATCGCTGAAGGCGTCCACGATCCCCGTCGAGACGCTCTTGCGAGTCATCTGCACCAGGCCGAGAGGGGAAATGTCGAATACCTGCGTGCGCGAGCGATCGCGCTCGAGTTCCCTGCGGAAAAGACGAATCACCTCGTCGCGGTTGGAGGTCTCCTCCATGTCGATGAAGTCGATCACGATGATTCCGCCGATGTCCCTGAGACGAAGCTGACGGGCCACCTCGACGGCCGTCTCCTTGTTTGTCTTGAACACGGTTTCCTCGAGGTTCGATCTACCCACGAACTTTCCGGTGTTGACGTCGATGACCGTCATGGCCTCGGTGCGGTCGATGACGATGTGTCCTCCGGACGGGAGCCACACCTTACGGTCCAATGACTTGCGGATCTGCTCGAGCACGCGATATTCCTCGAAGATCGGCAGCTCGCCTTCGTACAGCTCCAGGCGATGATCGAGACTGGGGGTGGTGACCCGGATGTAGTCGCGCAGCTTGCGTTCGAGCTCTGCACCCTCGACCACGCAACGTGATACCTCACGGTTGAACAGGTCACGAATGACGCGCAACTCGAGCTCCGGCTCCTCGTAGAGGAGAGCGGGGGCCTTGGCCTTGGCGGCCTTGGCGCTTATCTCATCCCACAACTCGAGCACCCGCTTCAGGTCTCGTTCGAGGTCTCCGTGATTTGCTCCCTCCGCCACGGTCCTGATGATCAAACCGTGATCGGCGGGACGAATCTTGTGTGCGATGTCACGCAGGCGCGCGCGCTCGGAATCGGGCAAACGTCTCGACACGCCGACAGACTTTGCGTGGGGAACCAACACGAGATGGCGGCCCGCCAGCGACACCATGGCAGTCAGTCGAGCGCCCTTGGCGCGCATCGGATCCTTGGTGACCTGCACCATTATCGGCTGGCCGGATTTCAGTACCGTCTCGATGCGGGGAACCTCATCTCCCTCGTCCCCGGCGATTCCCACCTCTCCCGCATACAGAACGCCGTTCCGGGCCTCGTTGATGTCGACGAAGGAGGCCTCCATGCCGGGGAGCACGTTCTGTACCCGCCCGAGATAGACGTTGCCGACAATCGACCGGTCCTCTTCGCGCGTGACGTAGTGCTCGACTATCTGGTGCGTCGGCCGGCCTTTCTGCCGGCGTCCGCCCTGCTGAGACGAGCGACCGCCGTTGGTCTCCTCCAGCACCGCTATCTGAATGCCCTGTGGGTCGTCGTGCACGAGCATGAAACGGTCGACACCGGCCGCGCTCCTTCCCGCCCGACGTCGGTTCGGCCTGCGGCGACCGCGCGAACGGCGCTTGCGCGCGGGAGAATCCTCGCCCTTGGGTCCGTCGGGTTGAGCAGTGGGCTCGTCCTTCGGCGGCTTGGATCCGGGCTGGAACGAGTCCAGCCCCGGCGCGGCCTCGCGTTCTCGCGGTACTCGTTCGGCCATTACAAGAACCGCCTCATGTGGATGTTCAGCAACAAGCCGACGGCCATGAAGTTCATCAGCAAACCCGATCCTCCAAAAGAGACGAAGGGCAGAGGCAGGCCGGTGATCGGCATGATGCCCATCGTCATTCCCACGTTGACGAATAACTGGAACGCCCACATCCCGGCGATGCCGGCGGCGACGAGCGATCCAAATGTGTCCCGCGACATTGCGGCGATGCGTAACGAGCGCCATATCAAGATGGCGAACAGACCCAGGAGCGCAGCTCCGCCCATGAAGCCGAGTTGTTCACCTACGGCGGTGAAGATGAAGTCCGTGTGCTGTTCGGGGACGAAGTCGAGATCCGTCTGAGTGTTCTCGGAACCTACGCCCTTGCCGCGGAGTCCACCCGACGCGATGGCGATCTTGGCCTGGGTCAAGTTGTATCCCTCGGAGCGTACGTCGGGGTTCGGATCGAGGAAGGCGGTGATGCGTTCCATCTGATACGGCTCGACTACATCCATTTGAATCGCACCGATGATGGCAACCGTGCCCACTAGCCCCAGTGCGATGAAGTGCCGCAGCTTGGCTCCCCCGACCAGCAGCATGACGAGGAAGATCGCGCCGATGACCATGGTCCCGCCGAGGTCCGGTTCGATGAAGATCAGGCCGCTCAGGACCGCCATCAAGGCGAGACAGACGGCGAGATCGAACCAGCGGATGTCGCCCTTGCGCTCCGCCATCCAGGCGGACATGGCCACGATCAGACAGAGCTTTGCGAACTCGGAGGGCTGGATCTGGAAGAGCCCGAAGTTGAACCAGCTGCGTGCGTTGTTCTGCACGTCGCCCAGGGGAGTCAGCACCAAGATCAATGCCAGAACCGTCACGGCGTAGACGACCGGAGCCAGCGCTCGCACGTGACGGTAGTCGAAGAACGAGACCACGAGCAGGGCAATCACACCCGCGACGATGTAGGCGATCTGACGCTTCATAAACATGGCGGGATCCCCGCCCGCCGCCTCCTGCTTGGACGCCGTCGAAGAGAAGATCATCAGCGCGCCGTAGGACGACAGGGCCAGCGTGATGAGGAGGAGGGTGGGATCGAGGTGACGAATCGGCGCCTTGCGCGCCATACGAGCGGAGATGGGCTCTCCGCCGATCCGGTCGACCGCCTCTCTGAAGATCGTCGCCATCTAGCCCGACCCATCCGAGGCCAGGGACACATCGGTGCTCGTGTCAATACCCTCCACGCCCTCGAGCGCGGCGATGCCCTCCCAGATCTGACGCGCGATGGGGGCCGAGGTCGTTCCGCCGTGGCCTGCCTGTTCGACGTAGACCGCGATGACGTAACCGGGATCACCGGCCGGACCGTAGGAGAGGAACCACGAATCGTTTTCGCCGGTCTCACCGCGCTGGGCGGTGCCGGTCTTGCCCGCAATGGGAAACCGGTCGAGCGGGAACCCGGCGAAGGAGCCGGCCGCGGTTCCCGCGGACCCGCCGACCACCAGCTCCAGACCCTCGCGAATCACACCCATCTGGGCATCGTCGAGAGGCAGTGTGGACTTCTTGCGCGACTTGACCTCCTTGACCAGCTTTGACTTATCCAGGTCAACCTGCTCCGTGACGGCCGGTTTCTGGGGCGCGATCGCGCCGTCATCGGCGTTCTCCTCGGTGCTCGTCTTTGTTTGCGTGGCCTCGAGCTCGTCCTGTTCTTGTACCGGAGGCTTGCGGATCTCATAGCCCATGCGCGGCTCCCACACGATGCCTCCATTGAGCAACGCGGCGTAGCTCGTGGCCATCTGGATCGGTGTGACCTTCAAGTCTCCCTGGCCGATGGCCATGTTCACCGTGTAGCCGGGGAGCCAGCCGTCGGGGCAGTACCCGATGTCCTCGTTGTCCTCGCACCAACCCATGTCCGGAACGACGCCGTCCTGCTCGTAGGGCAGGTCGACTCCGGTCGGCTCTCCGAAGCCCGCCCTGCGCTCGTACTTCTGAAAGCGCTCGGTCCCATCGCCTCCGACCCCCACGGCCTCGCCCCAGCGCGCCTCCATCTGCCAGCCGAGCTCGTAATAGAAGGTGTTGCAGGAGATCTCCAGCGACTGCGGGATCGAGACGTAGCCCAAGCTGGCCGAGGTCCAGTTGGGGAACACCACGCTCCCCGGACCGCCCTCGGGCGGGTAGGTCCTGCTCCCCGGGCAGGCGAGACCGTCATAAGCACCGATGACGCCGTTCGCCAGTGCGGCACCCGCGGTAACTGGCTTGAAGGTGGAGCCCGGTGCCTGCTCCGAAGCCATGGCACGGTTGGTGAGCGCGTCGTCCTGAGGTGTGTCCGTCTTGGCCCCCAACCGGTCGAACTCTTTCTGCGTGATGCCATCGGCGAGGATCGAGGGGTCGTAGGTCGGAGAGCTGGCCATTGCGATCACGTCTCCGGTCTTGGGATCGAGCACCACCACGCCACCGTCGGGAGCCTGATAGCCGCCGCCGCGCGCCGCTTCGATCCCGTCCGCCAGCGCTCGCTCCACGATCTCCTGCACGCGGATGTCTGCAGACAGAACGAGGTCGTTCCCCGCCTGCTGCTGTTGCCGTATTCGATTTCCCACGACCTGGTTGTTGGCGTTCACGACCACCTGCTCGATGCGAGGTTTGCCGCGCAGCCACGAGTCATAGGTACGCTCGATTCCCGCCTTGCCGATGATGTCGCCGGCCTTGTAGCCCTTCTTGAACTGCTTGGACTCCTTGAGTTCCTCTTCCGAGATCTCACCGACGTAGCCGAGAACCTGCGCGAGCAACTCGCGATAGGGATACTTCCGGATCTGCAGCTCTTCGAGATCGACGCCGGGAAATCGCTCTTGGAACGGGAAGATCTTGGTCGCCTGCGCTTCGGTCACGTCGTTGGCGACCGGCACCGGCTTGTAGGGAGAAACGGTACCGTCGTTCAGCCGCTTCCTGAGCTCCTTCCGCTTCACGCCCAGCACCTTGGAGAGGCGTCTGAGTACCTTCGGGATCTCCTCGTCGTCGATCAACTGGCGGTCGATCGTGATACTGAGCGTGGGGCGATTGTCGACCAGCACCACGCCGTTGCGATCGAGGATGCGTCCGCGTGGTGGTTCCGAGTCGATGCGTCGCACGCGATTCTCGCGCGCGAGCGCCTGGTACTCGTCGCCGGCGAGTACCTGCAGGAACCAGAGCCTGGAGAACAGCGCGACGAAGATCGTCACCAGGAGCACGCCGAACACCAGCAGCCGGAGTCGCAGCCGGTCGAGCCCCAGGGTCTTGCTCGACGCGACCGCGGCGCCGGTACTTGCTTTCGAGCGCCCCCTCCTTCGGCCCGCGATGGGACGCGTGCCTATCTTCCTCGGCCTCTTGCTCACAGCCGGATCACCCTCTCGGGCCGAAACCTGTCGGCCACGCGTTTGATGAGGGGAAACACGAAGGGTGTCAACAAGGTGTTGTACAGCACGACGAGCCCGGCGATCTTGACGGTCTCGTCGAGGCTCACCCAGCGCTGACCCATGATGATGGCCAGCGCTGCGTAACCCAGCTCGGCGACCGCGGAGGCGCCTGCGACCGTGAGCACGGGCGTCCACACCGAATCGGGTGGCGCCATGTAGCGGAGCAGCCCCACTCCGTAGCCGATGAGGGTGAAGATGAGCGCCGTGAGGCCCATGACGGCCCCCGGCAGCAGAGCGTCGATCAGCAGGCCCCCGAAGAACCCGACCACCGTGCCGACCCGCTCTCCGTCGAGGAACGCCAGGCTCACCACCAACACGAGGACCAGCTGGGGAATGACCCCCAAGACCGTGGCCTGAGCGAGCAGAGTCGATTGAACGGCCACCGCCAGCAGAAGCATGCTGGCGAAGGCCGCGACCCGGCCCAGTCCCAGCT
>JBOGWW010000303.1:0-5934 GCA_050693655.1 Actinomycetota bacterium
GGTCACGAATCGGGCCTCTACGGCCGGCTCTCGGTGGTCGAGAACCTGACCCTCTTTGCCGAGCTGTACGGGATGGCTTCCACACGAGTGGATGAGGTGCTCGAGCGACTCGAATTAACGGAACGACGAACGACCCCAGTGGGAAACCTCTCCGCCGGTTTCCAACGAAGGGCGGCGGTGGCGCGCGCCGTCCTGCACGAACCCGACGTTCTCTTGCTCGACGAGCCCTACGCAAACCTCGACGACGAGGCGAGCGCGCAAGTGTCGGAGACGGTGCTGGCATGGCGCGCGCCGGGACGGGTGGCGGTCATCGCAACCCATGGTGCAAAGAAAGTCAAGGCGTTCTCGGACGCCGGCATCATCGTGCAGCGCGGCAACGTGATCAGCTATCGGCGCCGGACCGCTACCGGTTACGAGGTGGCGAACTGATGACCGAACGTGGGTTCTTCACGAAGACGGCTCTGTTGATTCGCAAGGATCTCCTCGTTGAAGCGCGCGGTCGGGACACCTTGCCGCCGATGTTGGCCTTCTGTCTGGCCGTTGTCCTGCTGCTCGCGTTCTCGTTGCCCGCCGACACCGTCATGCGCGACGCCCTCGAGATACCGGTGGGAACCGTCGCACTCGCCGACGTCGTCGCGGGCTTCCTGTGGATAACGATCTTGTTCGCGGGGCTCATCGGCTTCGCCCGAACCTTCGAGGTCGAACGCGAGGATGGTGCGCTGGACGCTTTGTTGCTCGTTCCCCTCGATCGTTCGGGTCTGTTCGTCGCGAAGGCCGTGAGCAACCTCGTTTACATCGCGGCGGTGCAGCTCGTTCTCGTCCCGGTATTTGCGTTGTTCTTCTCGCTGGGGCTGGGCGAGGGCTGGTTCGTGCTGCTCCTGGTAATCGCTCTGGTCGACATCGGCTTCGTCGCCATCGGGACTCTGTTCGCCTCGCTCGCGGCGCAAACGCGGAGCAGGGAGCTGATCCTCCCCATCCTCGCCCTCCCCGCCCTCGTACCGATCTTCATTGCCGCGGTCGAGCTGACCTCCGACCTGTTCTTGGGCGGGAGCCTCGAGGCCGTCGCGGCCCGGGGCTGGTTCGGCGTGCTCGTCGTGTTTGATCTGGTTTTCGCTACGGTAGGAGCCCTGGCGTTCGAATTCGCAATCGACTGACACCCAGGCGGTTCATGAGAAAAGTTCTGACCATCTTCATCCTGGCGCTGCTCGCCCTCGCCGCGTGTGGGGGCAACGATACCGACGCGCCGTCCGACGAGCTTTTGACGGAGGCATCCTCCGAGGGTGGCATCTCGCTGCCCGACCCGGTCGACGCAACTCCGGCTTATCTCATCGCTCCCCCACGACCGGCCGACGACGAGACGGTCGAGGCGCTGAAGGCGATCGACGGCGTGAATCTCGTTGTGCCCGCCTCCATTCAGAAGGTGGAGATATCGGGGCCCGAGGAGTCGAGGGAACTGCGCGTCGCGGCGGTCGATCCCCTCGAGTACCGCTCGATCGCTCCGGTCGCGACCAACGAAGCCGAGTTCGTTTGGACCTCGCTGTTGAGCGGCGAGGCCGTGCTCACCTTCGATGCTGCGGAGGATCTCGGCATCGATGGAGGAGGCACCATCGAACTCGACGGTGAGCGAGATGTGGAGGTCGGTGCGTTCGCCGACAACCAGACCCCCAACATCGCCGACGTCATGGTCGACGCGAACGCCGGAAGAGAACTCCAAGCCCCGGAGGACCAAGTGCTGACGGTCGGGATTCAGCCGGGAACCTCGCTGGACGCCCTCGGCGCGGCCCTCTCCGAGGAGCTGCCCGACGCGAAGCTGGTACCGCTGATCCCGCCGGATCTGATGTCGAATCCGGACCCCCTTACCGGCGCGATGGAGGACGGCGGCACCGGCGGAGGGCTCATCGGAACCATGAACTACAGGATCCTCGACAACGGATTCATCAAACCGGACCAGGCCTGGGTCGACAGCAACATATCGACGGCAACCGTTTCGATCATCGGTGAGGTTACCTGTCACCGACTGATGCTGGCTCAGCTGCAGGCGGCGTTGAACGAGATCGAGAGCCGGGGCCTGGCCGACGAGCTCCGTCCCGGTGACTACGGGGGCTGCTACGTCCCTCGGTTCATTGACCGCAATCCCTCGTTGCCGCTCTCGATGCACGCCTTCGGGCTGGCCGTCGACCTGAACGTGCCTACGAACCAACTGGGCACCGGCGGCGACATGAGCCCCCGCGTCGTCGAGATCTTCGAACGCTGGGGTTTCGTCTGGGGGGGCGACTGGTCGAGGCCCGATCCCATGCACTTCGAGCTCGGCCGCCTGGTGGATACGGACTAGAGGGCCAAAGTCAAAGTCGAACCCAGCATCGAAGGGAAGATTCCGGGGAGCCACGGCTTTGTCTGCCCGCTTAGTTCGGACGAGAGCCCGTTCGAAGCGGGGATCGGGGAGGTTCGGGGTTCCTTGGCCGCTCAGCGGGCACCGTTCACCAATCCTTGGGCGAGAGCCCGGTTTTGCCCTTGACTTCCCCCCGTCGTTGCCGGCTTTGGGCTCGCGCGAGGACCCGAGCGGCCCCCGTACCCAACCGCGCTGGTTAGGCTGGCCACGTGAGCGCCCGCGACTCCTACGGCAGTCCTACGACCCTCAGAACCCTGGGCCTGGTGGCCTGGGGGGCGATGGCGCTTGCGCTCGGGATGATGTTCTTCGTCGCCCGAGTGGACGACTTCAACGGGCCCATCCAGAAGATCTTCTACGTGCACGTGCCCTCGGCGTGGCTGGCCTATCTCTCGTTCGCCATCGTGTTCGTGTGCTCGATCGCCTACCTGCGGACCGAGAACCGGCGCTGGGACCTCCTGGCCCATTCCTCCGCCGAAGTGGGGGTGGTCTTCACGAGCCTGGTGCTCATCACGGGACCCATCTGGGCCCGCCCCATCTGGGGAACCTGGTGGCAGTGGGACGCACGTTTGACCTCCACCCTCGTGCTGTGGCTCGTCTACGTCGGATACCTGTTCCTGCGGGGACTGTCCGCCGATCCCTCTCGCACCGGCCGGCTGGCCGCGGTGGTGGGGATCATCGGGTTCATCAACGTTCCGATCGTGCATTACTCGGTCAACTGGTGGCGGACGCTGCACCCGGTAGGACCCACCGTGGCCGATCCGGTCAACAATTCCGGCTTCGAAGCACCCGAACTGGCCACCTTCTTCGTGGCGCTCGCAGCCTTCACGCTTCTCTTTGCGTGGCTCCTGGCGGTGCGCGTCCGACTCGGGCGTCTGGCGGACGAGGTCGAGGCCCGGACGATCGAAATCGAATCCCGCATCGATCCGGGCCCCCCTCCCCGGCGCGCGCACACGCCGGCCGGGAGCGAGACATGAGCACCACGACCTGGATGGTCGTTGCGTTTCTGGCCGTCGGTGTAGGAATCGGCGGCTACCTGTTGTCGCTAAGCGCGCGCCGCCGAGTTCTGAATCGACGCCTGAAAGGACTCGAGGGCAGGTCGCGTCGGCCCTGACCGGCAACGGTTTCTCGAAAGCGGCGCGAAGTCGCAGGTCAAAGCACAATTTCACAACGTAGGACACGCGTTTGGTTGCTAATATGGCGATCGCATGGCAATTACACAACGCATCTACCGGCGCACGGACCAACCCATGAGTTGGACCAAGGCAATCATCATGGGATCCATCGTCTGGATAGTCGGAATAGTGCTCCTGGGCCAGTTGCCGTCGGTGATCATCTATTACGCCGACCAGTACGTGGCTCAGATCATCGACTTCTCGACCAACATTCCGGGTGTCAATGCCGAGGGGCTCAATACCAAGCAGGTCGCCATCCTGCGCGACGTCGTGGCGAACGCGGTGCAGATGGGGTTCCTCACGGTCGCGCTGATCGCGGCCTACATCTGGCAGGAGCGTAAGCGCAAGCGTCTGGGCACCAAAGGACACACGGATACCGTTAAGGGCTACATGTCGGGCAAGTAAGCCGTATCGCCGACTACAAGCCGATCCCCGACAAGGAGGTGTGAGAGATGCCAGAACCAGAACCGAAGTCCATGGAAATCATCGAGAAGCCCATCTTTCGCACCGACTACGACATGCAACTCGTGGATTCGGACTGGCTCAAGGGCGCCGTCAAGCCCAAGCGATTCATCGACTTCATCCCCGAGCAATGCATCCTGTGCGAGGGATGCGTAGACATCTGTCCCTGGTACTGCATCTTCATGGTGGATCCGGTGGCGGTCGAGGACTCTGGGAACACCGAGTTGTCGCGCCAGATGTCCGGCAACGACATCCTCTTCTTGATAGACGACAACGCGTGTACCCGCTGCAACCTGTGCGTCGAGCGCTGCCCCACCGGGGCGCTCGTCCAGTCCGAGGTCACCGGTGGAAAGCGCAAGCGAGGCGCCCGGGCGATGGGTGCCGTCGACAAGAGTCAAAAGGCTTCCTAGAAAGGTCTCTTAGTGGCGAAGGCTTCGGGCTGGAACCCGCGTCAGAAGGTGGCTGAAAGGGTCGACCAGCTGCACAACGGGCAACTATGGCGCTCCATCTTCCGTCCCGGTTCGATCTTCCGGCGCGGCTACGCGGACTCTCCGCGCAACCGGGCTTACGTGGTCATGAACTCGCTGCTGTACCACCTGCACCCGGTCAAGGTGAAGCGTCACGGAATCAAGCTGAGCTACACGCTCTGCCTGGGGGGCCTTTCGTTCTTTCTCTTCATCCTCCTGACGATCACCGGCATCTACTTGATGTTCTTCTACCGGCCGGCGGTCGGGGAGGTCTATGCCGACATGCAGCGTCTCCATACGCAGGTGAGCTTCGGGTTACTCGTACGCAACCTGCATCGCTGGGGCGCGCACCTCATGGTCATCAGCGTGTTCCTGCACATGGCCAGGGTCTTCTACACCGGCGCCTACAAACCGCCGCGCGAATTCAACTGGGTGGTCGGGGTCATCCTGCTGCTCCTGACGCTGCTGCTGGCCTTCACCGGCTATCTGCTGCCCTGGGACCAGCTCGCGGTCTGGGCCGTCACGGTCGGCACCGAGATGATGAAAAACTCACCGGTGATCGGGGATCAGGTGCAGTTCGCCTTACTGGGTGGACCGGTCATCGGCCCGGAGACTCTGTTGCGCTGGTACACGCTCCACGTGCTGTTCCTGCCCTTCATCATCGTGATCTTCATCTCGATTCACTTCTGGCGGATTAGAAAGGATGGAGGAATCTCGGGCCCGATGTAGGGCCGAGGCGAGATAGGAAAGAGTTATGCCGACGCCGGACGAGGTATTCGATCAGGTACTGGCCGAGGAGACCGCCAAGGGCTCCTCCCCAGCGGTCGCGCAGGCGCGCGCCAAGGCCGCTCGCGTCCGGGCCCAGCGCGGCGCCAAGAACCCCAGCGTGCCCGACAAGTCGACCGCCCCCGCCCCCTCCACCAATGCGGAGGCCGAAGGCGGGGCGGCTGCTCCGGCCGCCAAGAGGGCCGTAGGCAACGGGAGCGGTGCGGTGCCGGAGCGCGTGCAGCGTCTCCTCGCGGTGGTCAAGCCAGAGGCCATTCAAAAGGTCGAGCGTCAGCCGATGGACCGCGTCAACGTCTGGCCGCACCTCATGGCCGCCGAGATGGTGTCTTTGCTGGTGGTGCTCGGGACACTCACCATCTTCTCGATCGCGGTGGACGCGCCGCTGCGCGAGCTCAGCAACTTCAACCAGACGCCGAACCCGTCCAAGGCCCCCTGGTATTTCCTCGGCCTGCAGGAGCTGCTGCGCTACTTCCACCCGCAGGTGGCCGGGGTCACAATCCCCACGGTGATCATCATCGCCCTGATTGCCGCCCCCTACGTCGACCGCACTCCCTCCACGAGCCCCGACGACCGCAAGTTCGCCATCGTTATTTTCTCGTTCTTCATGCTGACGTTCGCGGTACTGCCGATCATCGGGATGTTCTTCAGGGGACCGGGC
>JBOGWW010000304.1:0-3170 GCA_050693655.1 Actinomycetota bacterium
GACGACCTGGCCGGGATCACGCCCCACGACGCCCTCGCCCATCCGACGTGGTCGATGGGGCCCAAGATCACCATCGACTCGGCCACGCTCATGAACAAGGGACTCGAGATCATCGAGGCTCACTACCTGTTCGGACTCGACTACGATCGCGTCGCGGCGGTGTGCCATCCCCAGAGCCTGGTGCACGGAATGGTCGAGTTCGTCGACTCGACCACGATCCTCCAGGCGGCGCCGACGGACATGCGCATCCCCATCCAGGCGGCGCTCACCCCGCCCCACCGGCGGGAACCGGTCGGGAAGCACATCGACTGGGCAGAGGTTGGAAGCATTGGGTTCGAAGCCGTGGACCACGATCGTTTCCCGGCGATAGGCCTCGCCTACGCAGCGGGAAGGAGGGGCGGAACCCATCCGGCGGCCCTGAACGCTGCGAACGAGGAGGCCGTGGGGGCCTTTCTCAACCATCGCATCTCGTTCGTCGATATCCCGGTGGTGATCGAGAAGGTGCTGGGAGAGCACGAGTCCCGGGACGCGGCCGACCTCGATGTGGTGCTGGAGGCCGACGAGTGGGCCCGGAGGCGAGCCGCCGGGTACATAGAGAGCATGAAGATGGAGATTCGATGAAGGAAATGACTTACGTGAAGGGAACACCCTCTTGAACTGGGGAATCTGGTTGTTCGTAGTGGCGATCCTCGTGGTCGTCATGGTCCACGAGCTGGGCCACTTCTTCAGCGCGAAGTACTTCAAGTTCAAGGCCACCCAGCTCTTCGTCGGCTTCGGACCGACTCTGTTCTCGCGCAGGAAGGGCGAAACCGAGTACGGCGTGAAGGCGCTGCCGCTCGGTGGGTTCGTGAAGATCGTGGGGATGAATCCCTACGAGGAGATCCCGCCCGAAGATCAACCCCGCTCCTATCCGAACAAGCCCCGCTGGCAGCGCGCCATCGTGCTGGTTGCGGGGTCCGCCACCCACTGGCCCGTCGCCTTCGTCACGCTGTTGATCGCGGCGATGGCGTTCGGTTATCCGACGGGAGAGGCCAGCAACCAGATCTCCGCCGTCGAGCCCCGCGCCTTCGGCCGGGAGACCCCCGCCGAGGCCGCGGGTTTCGAGCTCGACGACACCATCGTCTCGATCGAGGGCGAGGAGGCCGACAGCTGGGGCGACGTGCGCTCCTTCATCCGCGCCCATCCGGGAGAGAGCGCGACCTTCATCGTCGAGCGTGACGGGGGCCGGGAGACCATCGAGGCGGACCTCGGCACCGGCATCGTGGACGCGCAGACAAACGAGTTGCTGGCGCTCGCTCCGGCGGGTGAGGACGTGGGCGAGGCGGGCGCGGGCGAGGAGAGGGTCGGTTATCTCGGCGTCGGTCCACAGCCCGAGATCCAGACGTTCGGCTTCGGTGAGGCGATCGGTCATTCCGGGAGCCGCGTCTGGGACATGACGAAGCGATCCGTGATCGGTGTTCCCCAGGTCTTCGCACAGGTCTTCAACGGCGACATCTTCGAGGCGCTCGGCGGTGAGGGCGAGCGTTCGGCACAGGACAGCCCCATCGGCATCGTGGGAGCCGGTCGCATCGTGGGCGAAAGCGCCAACCGCGGCGAGTACACCAATATCCTCGAGATGATTGCCGCATTCACCATCTTCGTCGGCTTGATGAACCTTCTGCCGCTGCCACCGCTGGACGGCGGCCATCTCGCGGTCGTCGCTTGGGAAGCGGCAACCAAGCGGAAGGTCGACATCCGCAAGCTCATCCCCGTATCGGCCGCGGTGATCGGCTTCTTCGTTATCCTCTTCGTAGCAGTGTTGTATCTGGACCTGGCAAGACCCGTCGATCTTCCCTTTTAGATGATCTCTCCTTACACCCGGCGCAAATCGAGAAGACTCTCGGTCGGTGACGTCGCGATCGGTGGCGGTGCACCGGTGTCGATTCAGTCGATGACCACGACGAAGACCGAAAACGCGGAGGAGACCATCATCCAGGTTCACGAGCTGGCCACCCAGGGAGCGGACATCGTGCGCGTGGCGGTACCACACGAAGATGACGCGCGGGCCCTTGGGCAGGTCGTCGAGCAGGGTGGAGTGCCGATCATCGCCGATATTCATTTCTCGGTCCGTCTGGCGATGCTGGCGTTGGAGGCCGGAGTGCACGGGTTACGAGTCAACCCCGGCAACATGCGCAACCCCAAGCACATCAAGGAGGTCGCGGACGGGGCTCGAGAGCGCAACATCCCGATCCGCATCGGGGTCAACGCGGGTTCGCTCGACAAGAAGCTGGTTGCCAAGTACGGGCGTCCCACGGCCGAAGCCCTCGTTGAGAGCGCTCTCTACGAGATCGGACTACTCGAGGAGCACGGCTTTCGCGACATCAAGGTCTCGGTCAAACACCAGAACGTGCCCGAGATGATCGCGGCCTACCGCCTGCTGGCAACCGAGACCGACGTTCCACTCCATCTCGGCGTCACCGAGGCGGGGACGCCCAAGCAGGGCATTCCCAAGTCGGCCATCGGCATCGGGACGCTGCTCGCCGAGGGCATCGGCGACACCATTCGAGTCTCGTTGACCACGAACCCGGTCGAAGAGGTCAAGCTCGGCAAGCAGATCCTTCAGATCCTCGGGCTGCGCGAGTCCGGCTTCGACCTGGTCGCGTGCCCCTCCTGCGGGCGGGCCGAGCTCGACGTTTTCGAGCTCGCCAACGAGGTCGAGAAGCGCATCGAGAAGATGGATCTCCCGCCGATGCAGATAGCGGTGATGGGCTGTGAAGTCAACGGGCCGGGCGAGGCACGCGACGCCGACATCGGCATCGCCGCCGGCAACAAGCGGGGCCACCTCTTCGTCAAGGGCACCAACGTCGCCGTCGTGCCCGAGGACGAGATGGTGCCCGCGCTGGTCGAGTGGGCCGGCTACATCCACGAGCACGGGGTCGAGGCGGCGCTCGAGCGGGCGGCGTCGACCCGGGCAACGGCGCGCCGGGAGGCGCAGCGCGACCGCGAGGTCCTGCTCGCCGCGCAGGGCGACGACGCCAACGCCAGCGAGCAGCGCGTGGAGCTGATCCACGAGCACCTCGACAAGCGCTGAGCCCCGGGATCGGCTACCGGCGTCCCACAGGCCAGCCCGTAGCATCGCCGGTCATGGCCAAGCAGCCGGTGCTGACCCCCCAGGCCGAGGACTTCCCCCG
>JBOGWW010000305.1:0-3221 GCA_050693655.1 Actinomycetota bacterium
GACCCTTACTGTCCCGAACTGCGCAGGCTTGCGATCGGGACCGGCCAGGATGCGGGCATCACCGTTCACGAACGAGGCACGGTCGTGACGATCCAGGGCCCGCGTTTCTCGACCCGCGCCGAGTCGAAGTGGTTCCAGGACGCGGGATGGGAGGTCATCAACATGACCCAGTACCCCGAGGCGTATCTCGCGCGCGAGCTCGAGATCTGCTACGTGAACATCGCGCTCATAACCGACTACGACGTCGGCGTCGAGGGTGAGGGCGACGCAGTCACGCACGAGGCAGTCATCGAGGTGTTCAACGCCAACAATTCCAGGCTACGAGATCTGTTGTTCTCGTTGATCCCGAAGATCCCGGCCGAGCGTTCCTGTCCCTGCGCAACCGCCCTCGAAGGCGCGCGCTTCGAGCCATAGTGGGCCCTACGAATACACATGCCTCAGCGAGCGGACCACGTAGGGCCACTCGTTGCTGAGCGTCTTCCAGGCGGCCGTCCTCGGGGCGGTCCAGGGCCTCACCGAATTCATCCCGATCTCCTCGTCGGGCCATCTCGTAATCGTTCCCGGTCTGCTGGAGTGGCCGCGCGCACAAGGGGTCGCCTTCGAAGTGCTGCTCCACACCGCGTCGCTCCTGGCGCTCCTCGTCTATTTCTCGGGCGACCTGCTGGATCTCGTTCGAGGCTTGAGACAACGGGACCGCGATTCGGTGCGCTTGGGGGTCCTGTTGATCGTCGGAAGCATCCCGGCGGGCCTCGCAGGAGTGCTGCTCGATGATTTCTTCGAGGCCCGGTACGACGACGCCGGCGGCGCGGCTCTGGAGCTCCTGCTCACGGCGGCGATTCTCGTCGCCGCCGAGCAAGCCCTTCGCTACCACGAGCGCAGACGAGCGAATCGCGGCACTCCGATGCGGACGCTCAACGACATGAACCCGGTTGACGCGACCGCAATCGGCATCGGCCAGGCGGTGGCCATCATCCCGGGCATCTCCCGGTCCGGAGCGACGATCGGCACGGCGTTGGGCCTGGGAATCACGCGCGCCGACGCCGCCCGCTTCTCGTTTCTTCTGGCGATCCCCGCCTTGGTCGGAGCGACCATCGTCGAACTGCCAAACCTGGGAGGCTCCGAGATCGGTCTGGGGGCCGGGGTCGCGGGTTTCCTGCTGTCGCTCGTGACCTCCTACGCCGCCATCGCGGGCCTCATCAGGTACCTGAGATCCCGGACGCTGTATCCCTTCGCCGCCTACTGCGTGGTGGCGGGCGTCGTCTTCTACCTGATCCTGCGCTGACCCTTTCGTTCACTGAGGTCTCTCCAGGGACCCTGAATGCGGGAAAGTCAAAACAGCCGGCGGATCCCCAATGCTCTGGCAACGAGGTCCAGGGTGTAGTCCTCATCCTGCATGTCCTCCCAGGTCAGTCTGAGCACCCTGTTACCGCTGATGTTCTGTTCGTTGTCGTAACGCCTGTCCTGCTTCTTCTCGCGCCGGCCAGAGTGCCACTTTCTCCCGTCGAGTTCGATGATCAAGTTCTGCTCCGGATAGAAGATCGCGATCAGATCGGAGAGCAGCGCCTGTCCGGTCCTCAATGAGGTGTCGAGGGCTGCCTCGCATCGTCTCTCGTCGCATGTGAGTCAGGTATCCACGAGAGTTCGAGCGACCGATGTGCACGGAATCGATCGAACAGCGGTCATGTCGTCGGAGGCCAGCCGACAGTGGCGCACCCGAATGCCCGGACGCGCATGGAGCGCATGATCAGAGGTGACGTGCAAGCACGCCGGCCGGCGAGACATCAGCTGGTGCAGAAAAGCCGCCGTTACGCCGGAGGCGACGTTGATGGGTCCGCCCCATCGAGTTGCGGCCATGGGGTCGTTGCTCCCAGCATTCGGGAACGGAGGTGACCCGGTAGACGCGCGGAAGGACTCGATCGCGCGCCCCCGCGCGGCACGCGCCCTTCACCTGTGCCGGCGTCAGACCCAACCCGAGCAGTTGGTTGAGCGCAAGAATCCCGAAGCTGCGCCGGCTCTCCCGGGCGAGGGCTCTCTCAAAGGGCATTTGCGCAGTCTGGCCCCCAACTGGCCCTTGGGGCTGTGACTCCCGTCACAGACCCCCCATTTTTCCGCTCGGAGGGCTCGTGGAGGTCCCTCAGTTCCGAGAAACCAACTTTCGGGTCTGGGGGGCAACTGTGGTTCTCGGGCACAAATTGGCGGCGGCATTGCCACTACTGTGATAGTGCGCTTGTGCATTCGGGCACAAGGGTTGTACGCTCAATTTCCGGGCCGGCAGGCTTCTTTGGCGGCCCCCCGCAATATCAGCGCGGTTGAGTTCTCTCGCATAACGCCCGATAAGGACATCAAGTGCCACGAGGAGTACGCCTGACTACTGCCGGTCGACACAGTTACACCCAAGAGCAGCAGGAGAGACTGAAACAGATCCAGGCTCGACTGACCGAAGCGCGCCGGGAACTCGACGCACTCATCGGCGATGCCTATCTGCGGCCTCGCGCCTCGATCGTCCCCGTACATTTCCTCGACCTCGCGTCGGCAACCGAAAAGCTCCGCTGGGCGGAGAAGGAATGGCGAGAACTCGAGCGTGAGCTCGCCGAGGAGGATCACTCTGAGAACGTAATCGCCGCCTCGGAGGAGTTGAGTGATGCGCTCGCGGAAGTGGTTCACGCCGAGGGATCCCGCCGCTGACCTGAGTCGGGATCAGCCTACGGGATGCGCCCCGTGCTGGGGATGGTCCTCGTGCAACTCCTCGAAGCTGCTGCGCGTGCGGTCCCAGAAAACGACGACACACCCGGTGATGGTTTCGTCCTCGGTGATCGGGGTGACGATGTACTCGACTTCGAGCGGAGTCCCATCGCTTTTCCAGAACACCTCGTCGTTCACTCTCGCAACGGTCCCGGTTTCGACCGCTTGAAGTACCGGGCATTCCTCCGCCGGGAAGGGCGAACCGTCGGGCCGCGAGTGGTGGATGACCTCGTGCTGAGGTCGTCCGACGAGCTCGATCGTCTCGTAACCGAGCAAGGCAGCGCCCGCGGGATTTGTGAACTGCACCAAGCCGTTTGTGTCCATACCGAAGATGCCCTCTCCGGCCGAGTTCAAGATGAGTTCCTGTCGCCGGCTTACTCGTTTCAGTTCGCTCTCCGCGTCCCTGCGGTCGGAGATGTCGCGCAGTACTCCGGTGAAGAATCGCTGCTCGTCGGCGGTCCACTCCGAGAGAGATAGCT
>JBOGWW010000306.1:0-2497 GCA_050693655.1 Actinomycetota bacterium
CCCCTGGTCGCTCGCTACGACCAGGCTGAGCGGGTTCACAGCCCACCCCTGCCGTTTCTGTTCCAGCGTCCCTGGGGACTCGCCAACCACGCGATCACCCACGGCCGAGTCAAGGAACTGCTCGACCGCACGGTCATCTCCGCTGGGCTCACCGGTGCCGACGGAAAGCCGGTACGATTCACGCCGCACGACTTCCGACGGATCTTCGCCACCGAAGCCGTCGCCTCCGGGCTTCCCGTCCACATCGCCGCCAAGATCCTCGGCCATGACACCCTCGCCACCACCCAGGCCTACGTCGCGATCTACGACAATGACGTCATCGATCATCACCGGGCCTTCATCGCGCGCCGCCGATCACTGCGACCTGGCGAGGAATATCGGGAGCCGACCGATGCCGAATGGGAAGAGTTCCTCACTCACTTCGAACGACGCAAGGTCGAGCTTGGTGTCTGCGGAACGCCTACGGCACCCCATGCGAGCACGAGCACGCCTGCATCCGCTGCCCAATGCTGCGCCCGGATCCCGCGCAGCTACCCCGACTCACCGAGATCATCGAGAACCTCCGCGCTCGGGTCGCCGAAGCCAACGAACGCGGATGGCTCGGCGAAATCGAAGGGCTCGAAACCAGCCTCGCCGCGGCCGAACAAAAGCTCGCCGGCATGCAGCGAGCTGTCTCATCGCCAACCACCGTAGAACTCGGACTGCCAACGCACACCCCCGCCGCCGGCCTTCGTCGGAATCTCCCGCTGATCAACAATCCACGGGGCGTTGGACGGTGACTTGAAACCCCTTCTTGGTGCAGGTAAGAGCTGGGCCACGCTCTCCTTCACTCGGAAGGATCGGGTACCAGTCGTGAAGTTGCAGAGGTGGAGGTCGAGTCGGTCGCATTCATCGTGTGCGACGCGCTGGGCCTCGAGAGTGGGAATTACAGCTTCCCTTACGTCACACGGTGGGCGGAGGGCTCCGAGGAGGTCGTTAAGGACACCGCTGAGCAGGTGGTTGAGTGCGGACGTCGGATTCTGAACAGTCTCGAGGAGAGGCGTCGGATGAGGCATCGGTCGAACTGGACGCGTCCTCATGGCTCGTTGGTTACGGTTCCTGACATGCGCTCAGGTGTCTGGTTTCCCCTATTTGAAGAACTTGCCAATCCCCGCGTGGTTATGCACCTGGGGGCGGAGGCGGAGGAGTGCGGTTGGCACGGAGTTTTCGTGTGGGATCACGTCCGCTGGCGTGAGCCGATAAAACAGGTGGCGGATCCCTGGATCACTCTTGCTGCGATCGCTTCTGCCACCGAAGAGATCATGCTGGGCCCCATGGTCAGCGCGCTTGCGCGTCGCCGTCCCGCGAAAGTGGCGCGGGAAACGGCGACGCTGGATCGTCTCAGTGACGGCCGCCTGATCCTCGGCGTTGGTATCGGCGAGGATCGGTTTGGCGCCGAGTTCTCGAAGACCGGAGAGCAAGTCGATGATCGAGTGCGTGGCGAGATGCTCGATGAAGCACTTGAGATCCTCAATGAGGCGTGGTCCGGCGAGCCGGTGAACCATCACGGCAAGCACTACCTCGTCGATGACGTGCGGTTCCTTCCTCGGCCGACTCAGGAAGGCGGAGTACCGGTGTGGGCCGCCGGTTACCACGGAAACGCGAAGCCTCTGCGCCGGGCGGCCCGTTGCGACGGGTTCTTTCCGGTCGGCCTCGAAAACGTGGATCAATTCGCGCAAGCCGTAGCGACGGTCCGCGAGCTCCGAGGCGATAACAGGGCGCCGTATGACATCGCGGTCGAGCTACCCCCCGGCAGCCATGTCGAGCGTTATGCCGAGGCGGGTGCCACGTGGTGGATGACTGGGCTTGAGCCGGGAGTCTCCGTAGCGGACGTGCGCGCTGTGATTCGAGAAGGGCCGGCGGCATGAACCGATCACGTGCGTGCCCACGCCGAACGTGGAGCGCGGCTAGCTCCGGCGAGCTCGCGCATGCTCGTCGTGGCAACGAGAAATCTGATAGTGGGCGTTAGCCATCCCCTTGCGCAAGGAGATGAGGTGGTGAAGGTGGAGCCCGAGAAGCAGCCTCTGTCCGGTCGGGCGATGCTTGGAGATGACTCGCATGCCGAGTCGTGGCGCCGAGTGCTCGGCCACCTTGAGACGTCGACGGCTACCTACTGGCTGGCGACTGCGAGCCCCAACGGCACGCCTCACATCAGACCTGTGCTTGCCGTGTGGGTGAGGGGAGGACTTTACTTCTGCGCGGGCGGGCACACGCGGAAGGCTCGGAACCTCGGTACCAGAACCGATTGCGCGGTGACTGTGGAAGTAGAACCGATAGATCTCGTCGTGGAGGGACGGGCCGTGAAGGTAGGCGATCCGGAGACGCTAGGTCACGACCAGCAGCACATCGTTCCGGATCTCTGAGGCGGGGTTGCCAGCATCACATCGTTCCGGTCTTAGGCGGGGTTTCCAGCATCACATCGTTCCGTTAGAGGTCAGAACTTCAGCGCGAAGTCGAG
>JBOGWW010000307.1:0-9020 GCA_050693655.1 Actinomycetota bacterium
GCCCGACACGCATCCTCGGGAGTGGCGTCACCAACCGTGACCTGCTCGATCTGGGAGTCGATCGCGGCTGCGACCTGCTCCCACGTCGCGATCGCAGGGGGCGACTTGGCATCCTCGAGCTGCTCGCCGAACGCGGAAAGCAGCTCGTCGCCCGCCAGTGTCTCGTCCTCCCAGGCCGCAGTGACGGCGGGGAGGCCGCTGACCGTCTCGTACCACTTCACCTGGACCTCGGGCTGAGACAGGTATTCGACGAACGCCCACCCCGCCGCCTTGTTGTCCGACTGCTCGAAAACCGCCAGGTTCCCGCCTCCGACGAACGAGGTGCCGGCCTCCTCGGTGGGCTGATGCGCGACCGTCCAGGTGTCCGGCCCGGCCCCCGCATCGTTGACGAGCCCGATCATCCACGGTCCGCTGACGAACGACCCGATCTGACCCTCGGCAAAGGCGCTCTCCAGCGTGAGCTCGAAGGCCTCGGCGGACGTGAGGTTCTCCTCGAAGAAGGAGTCGTAGTAGGCGAGGGCTTCGACGCAGGCGGGCGAGTCGAGCGTGAACTCAGCGCCGTCGTCGACGATCTCGCCGTCCCTCTGCCAGAAGAAGGGCATGAACGTCTGCCACGAGCCGGTCCCGCCGGGCTGGAGCAAGATGCCGTACTCGGTGCCGGTATCGACGATGCCCTCGACCATCTGCTTCAGCTCGTCCCAGTTGCCCGGCGGTTCCGAGAAGCCGGCCTTCTCGGCCACGTCGGTCCGATAGTAAAGGAGGCGCGTCTCCACGTACCACGGCACGCCGTAGCTGGTGCCGTCCACCACGGTGGTGTCCCACGCTCCCTCGAAGAACGCTCCCGGGTCGATGCTCGAGGGCGTGGGGTCGAGTCCACCGAGTCCCGCGAACTCACCCATCCAGGTCGTCCCGATGAGGCTGACGTCCGGGACCTGCCCGCCGGCGATCGCGTTCACGATCCGGTCGTGCGCGGCCTCCCATGGCACCGCCGTGACCTCGACGGTGACGTCGGTGTTCTCCTTCATGAAGTCCTCGGCCAGGACGTCGAGGTTCTCACCCTCGGTTCCCATGGCCCAAACCTGGAGGGTTCCCTCGACGGGGCCCTCCGGCTCCCCGGAGGCCCGACCCCCCTCATCTTCGGTTCGACCGCAGCCTGCGAGCGCGAGCGCCAGTGCCACTGCGGCGGCCAGAGCGCGACTTGCTCGGTTCACCCGGTTAGGTTTCATCTCTTTCCCCCTGACGACTCGGACAGCCACAGCTGGAGCGGATGACGACTTCGGTGGGCAGCGTGACGTTGTGTGGGACCTCCTCGGGTTGTTCGATCCGTTGCACGAGCACGCGGCACGCGGTGGCGCCCAGCTCCCGCATCGGCTGGTGCACGGTCGTGAGAGGCGGAACCAGCAGCCGCGAGGCCGCAATGCCGTCCCAACCGGTGATGGCAACGTCGCCGGGGATGGCGGCTCCGCTCGTCTCGGCGGCTCGGTAGGCGCCGGACGCGAGCTGGTCGTTCCCACAGACGAGGCCGTCGACCCGGGCGTCGCGCTGCAGAAGATCGAGCGCCGCCTTGTAACCGTGCTCCTCCTCGAACCCTCCGCACGCATCGGGCTCGTCGGGAGCGGTCAGGCCGGCCTTCCGGTGCGCCTCACCGAAACCCAGCCAGCGCTGATGCAGGTCGGGCGAGAGGTCGGGGTCGCCGAGGAAGCGGAGCCGGCTGCGGCCGTGTTCGAGGAGATGGGAGGTCAGCGACAGGCTCGGTGCGCGGTTCTCGGAGCGCACGGCCGGCGCGGCGGAGACCGGGGGCCGGGCGAGGACGACCACCGGGGCGCCGAGCCCGACCAGGTCCGAAACCAGCTCATCCGAGACCGTCCGCCCCATGATGACGACGCCGTCGCACCGTTCCGCGAGCTCACGCACCATCTCGTCACCGTTGTCGCGCCCGTGCGTCGCGAGCACGAACGTCGCGCTGCCGTGCTCGACGGCGGCCTCCTCGAACCCTCGTATCACCTCGGCGTAGTAGGGGCCGGAGAGATTCGGAAACACGATCGCGACCGCGTCGTGCTTCTCGCCGGCCAGCGCCCGCGCGATTCGGCTGGGCCGCCATTTCAAGCTTGCGGCCGCCTCCAGCACGCGCATCTTCGTCTCGGGGGCGACGGGTCGCGTCCCGCTCAGGACGCGCGACACGGTGGCGATCGAAACCCCTGCTCGCCGGGCGACCTGGTAGACGTTGGGGCGCTGTCCCTGCGGCTCGGCCACTTCCCCCATCCCATGCGGATTCAAGCCAAATGTGGATGTAAGCGCTTAAATCGCAATCTAAGCGCTTACATAGGTGGCGTCAACCCGGCTGAGAGGCAAGTGAGCGCCGCCGGCATTACGGCGGCGGCGCTCAGACATCTTGCTTTGACTAGGTCGCCGGCGCGTAGCCGCCCATCGTCAGCGCCAGGAGCGCCTTGCCGGTGTGCAGGCGATTCTCGGCCTCCTGGAAGACGACGGACTGCTCGCCGTCGATCACCTCGTCGGTCACCTCGTAGCCGCGATCGGCGGGAAGACAGTGCATGTAGATGGCATCGCCGGCTCCGAGCCGCATCCGCCGGTCGTCGCAGATCCAGTCCCTGTATTGAGCGTTGAGTGCGAGCGCCTCCTGTTCGTTGCCGAACAAATGCTCGGCCCCCCAAGACTTCGGATAGACGACCTGGGCGCCGGCGAAAGCAGCATCCATGTCGTCGACCTCGGTGATCGAACCGCCACCCTTTCTTGCGAAGAGCCGGGCGCGCTCCATCACGTGAGACATCAGCCGGTACTCGGGGGGCCGTGCGATGGTGAGGTCCGCCCCGAAGCGCGGGAGGAGCAGGGCGAGTCCCTGGGGCACGCTCATCGGCTTTGCGTAGGACGGCGCGTAGGCCCACGACACGCACACCTTCATCCCCGTCAGGTCGCGCGTGCCGAAGACCTCCTCGATCGTCATGAGGTCGGCCAGTTGCTGCGTGGGATGGTCCTCGTCGCATTGCAGATTGATGACCGGTGCCTCGGAATAGCGCGCGACCTCCCTCATGTAGGCGTTTCCATCGCCCGGGACCTTGTCGTGGCGGATCGCGATCCCGTGCCCGTAAGAAGAGAGGATGATTCCCATGTCGCGCGGGCTCTCACCGTGTGCGATCTGTGATGTGTTGGCGTCTATGTAGTGCGCGTGCCCGCCGAGCTGGGTCATGCCGGCCTCGAACGCGTTGCGGGTCCTGGTCGAGAGATCCAGGAAGATCATGAACAACGTCTTGTCGGACAAGAGACGGTGGGGATCGCCTGACTTGAAGACATCCTTCAGCTCGCGTGCGACATCGAGCGCGATACCGAGCTCGTCGACCGACCAATCGGCGGTCGAGATGAAGTCCTTGCCCCTCAATTCGGCACGTCCCACTTTTCCTCCTTAGAAGTCGTTCATGCGCTCCCACAACACCGGTGCGCTCGCGCGGCAGCGAGCCGCGAGTTCCTCCTCGTCGACGAGCAGGTGCTTGCGATCGCGCACCACCCATCGCCCCGCCACCATCACGTCGCGCACCGCCGCAGCCGTGAAGCCGAAGACGAAATGTCCCGCGACGTTGGCGGAGTCGAGCGGCGTCGGAGACGAGTACTCGAGCACCACGAGGTCTGCGGGCGCGCCCACCTCAAGAGTGCCGAGCGCGGGTTCCCCGAAGAGGGAGCCGACGACGTTGGCTCCCGTCGCCAACCGCTCGGTAGCGAACGCGGGACCCGTCGTCCACGACGCCTCCCGAGCCTTCAGGTAACAGGCGCGCGCCTCCGCGAACATGTCCCCGTCGATACCGTCGGTTCCCAGCGCAACCCGCTCGCCCAGGTCCTGGACCGGCGCGTATCCGACACCGTTGTTCATGTTGGAACGGGGATTGTGGGCCACCCACGCGCCGGAGGCCCGCACTCGCTCGCGCTCGGACTCGTCGAGATGGACGCCGTGGGCGACGAGGTCGCCTTCCGCCAGGGCCCCCTCCTCGGCGAGGCGATGCGCGGTGCGCAGCCCGTATCGCTCCTGCGAGTCGCGCTCGTCGCTCAAGTCTTCGGCGAGATGGATGTGCAGCGGAGTCGCGGTGTCACGGGCCGCGGCCACGAGCGACTCCATCGTTCCCGGCCCGATCGTGAAGGATGCGTGCGCGCCGACCATGCCGCGCACCAGCGCGCGCCGGTTCGAGGCGAGGAAGCGCGCGTTCTCTTGCACGCCGGCGCGGCCACGCTCCTGCCCGTGTCGATCGCTGACCTCGTAGCACACCACCCCGCGCATTCCCGCCTCCTCGAGCCCGTCGGCGACGGCGTCGAGCGAGGAGTCGATGGCCTCGGGCGACGCGTGGTGATCGACGAGCGCGGTGGTGCCGGCCCTCGCCGCTTCTACCGCACCCAAGAGCGCGGAGAGCCCCACCGTCTCGAGGTCCAGGGCTCGGTCGAGGCGCCACCACACGCGCTCCAGGATCTCCGGAAAGGTCCGGGGCGGCTCCGCGGGCCCCGGCATGCCACGCGCCAGGGACGAGTAGAGGTGATGATGAGCGCAGACGTTGCCCGGCATCACGAGACAGCCCGAGACGTCTACCTGCTCGGGCCGTTCTCGAGGAGCCACCTCGTCCTCGGGCGTCGCCGCTACCTGCGAGATGCGGCTGGATGCCACCGCGAGATCGCCCGGCCCGAGCGTTCCGCGGCGTGGGTCGGCGAGGATTCCGCCCGAGAGAACCGTGCTCAAGTCGTCTGATCGGAGGCCGCGCGGCGCGCGGCACCGAGCTTGGCGACCGCCCGGGGATGGGCAGCCTTCGCCGCGGCCGTGTCCTTCATCGGCAACTCGGTGCGCCACTTGCCGTCGAAGGCGCGCACCGCGCCGGCGACCGCTCCCGCGGTGGGCACGAGTCCGATCTCGCCCACTCCCTTCGCCCCGTAGGGACCCTCCGGCTGGGATTCCTCGATGAGGATGCACTCGACCGTGGGCATGCCCTTCGCGGGGATGATCCCCTGCGACTTCAACGTCGGGGTCTTAATGTGGCCGCCCTCCACGACGAACTCCTCGGTCAGCGAGTGCCCCAGGCCCATGTGGACCGCGCCCTCGATCTGGCCCTCGAGCAGGTTCCGGTTCATTACCTTCCCCACGTCGTGGGCGGCGATCACTCTCTCGATCCTGCCGTCGTCGTCGAGGATCACGACCTGTACTCCCCACCCGTAGCAGATGTGGGAACGCTCCAGGTTCGGGTCGTCCATCGGTTGCGTGAGCTTGAACTCGACCTCCCCCGTGAACTCCTGTCCCACGAGCTCGGCGAGCTGGTTTCCGTTGAGCTCGGCTCTCAGCTTCTCGCAGGCGCGCTTCACCGCGAGTCCCCCCAGAAAGGTTCCGCGCGACGCGGTCGTCTGTCCCGTCGCAAACTCGCGCTCGGTGTCGACGCGGACGCTCACGTGCTTGAGCTCGATCCCGCTCTGTGCCAGTTCCTCGCAGGCCACCTGCTGCAACACCGTGTGCACACCTTGGCCCATCTCGGTCCACGAATGCCGCACCAGGATCGACGAGTCCTCCTGGATCTCCACCGACGCGCGCCCGTACTCGGGGAGGCCGTTGCCGACGCCGACGTTCTTGACCGCACTGGAAATCCCCGCGTAACGCGCCCCCTTGTAGGTCTCCTTGACCGCCTCGAGGCACTTCTTGAGGCCCACTCCCTCGCCGAGCACCTGACCGGTTCCGAAGGTGGAGCCCACATCGAGCGCGTTGATCCAACGGATGTCGAAGCCGTCGATGCCGACCATCTCCGCGAGGCGATCCATGCAGCCCTCCATCGCAAAGTTCGCCTGGTTCGAACCGAACCCCCGCATGGCTCCGGCCGGCGGATTGTTCGTGTAAACGGCGTGCGCCTCGACGTCGACCACCGGCACGTCGTAGGCGCTGCAGGAGTGCCCGCAGGCGCGCTGCAACACCTTGTCCCCCACGCTTGCGTAGGCCCCCGTATCGCCCACGATGCGCGCCTGCACGGCCTTCAGCCTGCCTGTGGAACCGCAACCCACGGTGTATGTCATCCGCAGCGGATGGCGTTTGACGTGCATTCGAATCGATTCTTCGCGCGACAGCGTGAGCTTTACCGGCCTGTGGGCCGCGCGCGCCATTACCGCAGCATGACCGTTGATCCCAAGGTCTTCCCTCGCCCCGAACGCGCCTCCGTTGGAGATCAGCGAGACCCGCACCCTCTGTTCGGGCTCGTCGAGCAGGCGTGCGATCTGGCGGCGATCGTCCCAGATGCCCTGGCCCCCGGAAAGGACGTGCATCCCCTCTTCGGTGTCGTAGGCGAGCGAGGATTCGGGCTCGAGGAACGCGTGCTCGATGAACTGCGTTTGGAACGTCTCTGTAACGACGTGATCCGATGCGGCCAGCGCGGCGTCGGCGTCCCCGCGCTTGATCGTCCAGGTCTTGAGCAGGTTGCCGCTCTCGTGTACCCGGAGCGCGTCGGTCTCCAATGCACGTTCGGGGTCGGTCACCGGTTCGAGCACCTCGTAGGTGATCTCGATGGCCGCGGCGGCCAGGCGCGCGACGCGGCGCGATGTCGCCACGACCCCCGCGAGCACGTCGCCGACGTACCGGGTCGTTTCTCCTTCGGCGACGAACGCGGGCCAATCGTTGTGAATGCACCCCACTTCGCGCTCCCCCGCGACGTCGTCTGCGAGCACGACGCGGGTCACACCGTCCATGGCCTCGGCCTTTGATACGTCGATCTTCGTGACCACGGCGCGCGGATGATCCGCGAAGCGAAGTGCTCCGTGAAGCGCGTCCTCGACCTCCATGTCGTTGATGAAGGGTTTCAGGCCGAGCGCCAGCTCGAACGACTGGTACTTCGGTGTGCGGGATCCGAGCCGGCCGGACCAGTCGAGGTGGGGCTGCTCCTCGCCAGCAAGTATTCCGGCCGCCAGTTCGATCGCATCGATGACCTTCACGTAACCCGTGCAGCGGCAGAGGTTACCGGCGAGCGCCTTCGCCACTTCGTCGCGCGAAGGTTGTGGGTTCTTTTCGAGGAGGTGGCGGGCCTTGACCACGATTCCGGGAGAGCAGAATCCGCACTGGGACGCCCCCGTCGCGGAGAACGCCAGAGCGAAGGCCTCTCGCTCGTGCTCGGAGAGACCCTCCAGTGTCGCGATGGACTTGCCGGCGAACTTCGAAGCCGGCTGCGAGCAGGCCACGCGGGCACGCCCGTCGACGAGCACGGTGCAGGCTCCGCAGTAGCCCTCGGGCTGACAACCGTCCTTGGCGGCGAGCAGGCCGAGGTCGTCGCGCAGCACGTCGAGGAGGCTCTCGTCCCCCCCGGCTTCGACGGCGACTTCCTCGCCGTTCACTTCGAACTCGATGCGCTCGTTCATATCAACTCATTCTCCTATTCCCGCGAGTGCCGCGGGGAGCGCCGCGTAGTAGGCGATCGAGGCCACCAGGTGATCCACGGGACACTGGTCGAGCACGGAATGCGCCCAGCGCTCCTCGCTGGGTCCGAATCCGATCGTCGGGATCCCCATCCGGCCGGCCGACGCGATGCCGTTGGTCGAGAACGTCCACTTGTCCACCTTGGGGGTGCTTCCGAGAGCCGCCTCGCCGGCCGTCACCCCCCTCGCGACGAGAGGATGATCCGGTTCCAGCACCCACGTCGGGTAGTACTTCTCGGTTTCGAGCGTCAGCCCGGTGTAGGCGGGGCGGGCGTAGTCGAGGACCTCGACCGACGCGCCCCCGGCGGAGCTGAGGGACGCAACCTCCTTCACCGCCGACTCCAGCGTCTCGCCCGCCGTGAGCCGGCGGTCGAGATAGATGGTGCAGGAGTCGGGGATCGCATTCAGAGAGGCCGTCTCGCACTCGATCTTGGTTACCGCGATGGTTCCGCGCCCGAGAAAGGCGTCGTCGGCAAGTCGTTCGTTGAGCTCGGACACCTCCCCGACGATGGGAGCCATCGCCGCCACCGCGTTGTCGCCGCGCTCGGGGGCGCTTGCGTGCGCCGAGGTGCCCCTGGTTTGAACCGACATCTCCATTCGGCCGCGGTGCCCGCGATACACGGCGAGGTTCGTGCACTCACCGAGTACGACCGCATCCACGCCCGTTACCGTCTCGGAGAGGAAGTAGCCGAGCGCAAGGCCGTCACAATCCTCTTCCATGACCGTGCCGACGACGTGCACGGTAACGTCCGCGCCGTCGAGACCGCGATCGGACATGAGTTTCCCTCCGTACACCTGCGATGCGATCGCCCCCTTGTTGTCGGAGGCACCGCGCCCGAAGACGACGCCGTCGTCGAGCTTGCCCTCAAAGGGATCGTGGGGCCAGGCCGAAAGGTCTCCGATCCCGACCGTGTCCATGTGGGCATCGAGGACGACCTTGGTTTTGCCGTCGCCGATGCGCCCCACGACGTTGCCCATGCCGTCGGCGAAGACCTCGTCGTACCCGAGCTTCTCCATCTCGGACGCGATCCGTCGCGCCACGTCCGCCTCCTCACAAGAAGGCGAGGGTAGGGCGATGATCTCACGCAGGAATCCGGTTACTTCGTCGCGGTACTGCTCTGCTTGTTTCAGGTATTCGCTCAAGTTCAAGTCCTCGCTACTTGTGGCCGAAGGCGTCGATCATCGCCTCGACATCGTCGCCCAGTGGATACAGAACCGGGCAGGTCGCGCCGTGCTCAATGTACTCGGCCACCTTCGCTCTGCACTCGTCCGGCGTCCCCGACGCGCTCACGAGCTGCACCACCTCGTCCGGCACCAGCGCGGCGGCCTTCTCGATCTCCTCGTGAGAGGCGGGCCAATCGACCACCGCGTTGATCTCTCCGATCAAGGAAGAGTCCACGCCGGAGGCCTTCATGATGTGCGGCTGTTGTCCCAGGTACTGAGTGAGAAGCAAGCGGGCCGCGTCCAGCGCCTTGGTCCGGTCCTCGTCGAGCGAACAAACCACGAGCTGAGGGCGATCGACGGCGTCGATGCTCCTTCCCGCGCGCCGCGCGCCGGTCTCGAGCCGTTCCATCGCATCGTCGTTGTAGCTC
>JBOGWW010000308.1:0-4077 GCA_050693655.1 Actinomycetota bacterium
ATCCAGCGGCGCCCGCCGACCCCGCTCGGCTGCCAGTGGGCGACCTTCGTGCGCAACCACGACGAGCTCACCCTCGACAAGCTGACGGAGCGGCAACGGCAGGAGGTGTTCGACGCCTTCGGGCCCGACCCGGAGATGCAGGTCTACGGCCGCGGCCTGCGGCGCCGCATCCCCCCGATGCTCGACGGCGACCCGCGCCGGATCCGGATGGTGTACAGCCTGCTGTTCTCGCTGCCGGGCACGCCCGTGCTGTTCTACGGCGAGGAGATCGGCATGGCCGAGAACCTCGACATCGAGGGTCGGATGAGCGTGCGTGCTCCGATGCAGTGGTCGGAGGACCTCAACGGTGGCTTCACGACCTCGACCCAGCCCTGCCGGCCCGTGGTCGACGCCCCCAGATGGGGGCCGGCCGAGATCAACGTGGGCCGGCAACGCCGTGACGATGGGTCCCTACTGAACTGGATGGAACGGCTCATCCGGCGCCGGCGCGAGTGTCCGGAGATCGGCTGGGGCCGTGCCAGGGTGCTCGATGCGGGGGATCCGGCCGTCTTCGCCCATCGCTGCGACTGGGGCGCCAGCGCCCTCCTGGCGATTCACTCGTTCGCCGAAACGCCGTCGGAGGTCGCCGTACCGGTCGACGGCGTCCAGGCTGCGGTCGATCTATTCGCCGACGAAGAGCTCCGTCCGAACGAGGAGGGGGCCGTGGTGCTGAAGCTCGAGCCCTACGACCAACGCTGGTATCGCCTGCGCAAGAACGGCGAGCAACTCCCGCCCTAGGTAACTGAGCATGTGCCTTTACCAGGCGTAGTCCTCGGGCGCGGTCCGGTGGCCGGGCCAGATCTCGTCTAGTCGCAACAGTTCCTTGTCGCTGAACCGGAGTTCCAACGCCTCGAGCGCCCCGTCGAGTTGTTCCATGGTGCGCGGTCCGATGATGGGCCCGGTCACGGCCCTCTGGTGCAGCAGCCAGGCGAGAGCGACAGTCGCGGGCTCGTGACCGATCTCTTTGCATAACTCCTCGTAGTCCTCGACCCGATCCCGGACCTTGTCGAGCGACTCCTTCGAGCGGCCGCTGAGACGGCGCTTGCCGGCTCGCTCCTTGCCGATCACCCCCGCGAGAAAGCCACCCTGGAGCGGGCTCCAGGGGATGAGTCCCAGGCCGTAGTCTTCGCACGCAGGCAGTACCTCGAGCTCGATCTCGCGCCGGACCAGGTTGTAGATCGACTGCTCGGAGACGAGTCCCATGAAGTTGCGGCAGCGCGCGCACTCCTGAGCCTTGGCGATGTGCCATCCCGCGAAATTGCTCGAACCGACGTAGATGATCTTGCCCTGCGTGCGCAGTACCTCCATGGCTTCCCAGATCTCGTCGAAGGGAGTGTTTCGGTCGACGTGGTGCATCTGATAGAGGTCGATGTAGTCGGTCTGAAGCCGCTTGAGCGATGCATCGCAGGCCCTGCGAATGTTGAGCGCCGACAGAAAGGTCTCGTTCGGCCCGTCCCCCATCGACCCGTATAGCTTCGTCGCCAGCACCGTGCGCTCGCGGCGGCCGCCGCCCTTGGCGAGGAACCGGCCGACGATCTGCTCGGTGAGGCCCTCGCCCTTCTTCCAGCCGTAGGTGTTGGCCGTGTCGAAGAAGTTGATGCCCGCCTCGTGGGCGTGATCCATGATCGCGTGCGAGTCATCCTCGGACGTCTGAGGGCCAAAGTTCATGGTTCCGAGGACGAGTCGCGAAACCTTGAGGCCGCTGCGGCCCAACTGGGTGTATTCCACCAGGACTCCTTGGTCGAGCGCTCCGAATTGTCATGTTCCGGCATACCCCGGATGGGCCCAGGGTATCGGTAGCAGGGCAGGTCATCTCCAAGGGGGAAGTCATCGAACTACCGTTGCTGCTCGCGGGTCCCATCCTGCGCCGGACCACCGCCGAGCACGCATTCATCTGGGTGGCGACAAGTGCGGCTTGCGAGACCCGAGCCGTGATCGCGTACGCCGATGCTCCGGACGCGATCCTCGGAAGGAGCCAGGGCGAGATGGTGGCGCTCGGCCCCCACCTCTTCGTGCACCTGATCGAGGTGACACCGACCGAGCAGAGCTTCCCGACCGACACCCTGTTGTGCTACGACCTGAGCCACGAGCGGGACGGAGAGACGACCACCCTCGGGGACCTCGGCCTGCTCGAGGGCCGCAACCGAATCACGCTCGGGACCCTCGCTCTCCCCTCTTTCTTCGTGCCCTCGAACGAGATCGCCCGCAACGTCATGCACGGCTCCTGCCGGCAGCTGCATGGGGGCGGGGAGGACGCGTTCCTGGCGGGCGAAGAGGCGCTGGCCGTGGCCGCCAACGACCTCGACGAACGACCGAGTGCACTCTTTTTGACCGGAGACCAGATCTACGCGGACGACGTCGCAGCGCCGCTCATCGAACACATCCGATCGTGGGCGAGCGCGCTGATGGGCGAAGGCGACGCCACGTCGGTTCCCGAGATCGATTCACTGGACGAGATCGAGGTCAATCAGCGAGCCGAGATCATCACCGGGCGCGCCGGCTTCACCTCCGACAGGGCCGACGACCATCTCCTGAGCTTCGGAGAGTGGGCGGCGATGTACGTGACCTCTTGGAATTCCGAGATCTGGCCCGAGTCGTTCCCCGAGGTCGAGAGCCTCATCGCAGACGACGACGTCAACCGGGCCGCGGTGACCAAAGCCCGGCGCAAGGCCGAGGGAGATCGGAAATCGCTCGAGCGGGCGCACGCCGCGCTGCCGGCAGTCAGGCGAATCCTCGCAAACGTGCCGACGTACATGATCTTCGACGATCACGACGTCACCGACGACTGGAACATCACCGGCGAATGGAAGGACAGCGTAAGCAAGAACCCCGTGGGACGGCGCATCGTCGCCCACGCGCTCGCGGCCTACTGGGCCTTTCAGGCCTGGGGCAACGATCCCTCCGAGGCGGACGGTGAGCTCGCGGAGCGCATCTCCTCCTTTTTCTCGGGATCGTCGCCCGATGGCGACCGATTCGAAAAGGCGATGTGGTCCTTCGATCGCTGGAGCTATGCCGCTCCCCTCGATCCCGCAACGGTCCTACTCGACACCCGTACCCGCCGGCACTACGACTCCCCCGGAGGCGGCGCCCGCCTCATCGACGACGACGAGCTCCGGCGCGTAGCAAAGCTCGCCGCGGACGGAGGACACGAACCGGGCAAGCCGCTGATACTGGTCTCCCCCGTGCCGGTATTCGGCTTCGAGTTCCAGGAGCGACGCCAGAAGTACCTCGTGGGGAAGCTCGGGCCCTACCAGATCGACTTCGAAGCCTGGCACTCGAACCTTGCCGGGCTGGTGGACTTCATGCGGTTGATGGTCGAGGAGCTCCGACCCGACCCCTGCATCATTCTGTCCGGCGACGTCCACTACGGCGTCAACGCCAGATGCACCTTTGCGATCGGCGACGAGGAGCTCGAGATCATTCAACTCGTGAGCAGCGGCTTCAAGCACGCCAATCTCCTTGCCAAGGCCGGGCTCGATTTCTTTGGGCACTTCCTGCGCACCAAGCACGAACGGCTCGGCTGGGACAAGCCGCCGGAGCACAACGCCTCCGACGGAACGGAGAAGAGGATCATGTTCCGGCCCCCCAACGTCGACGAGTGGGACGACGACTCACCCGTGTTTCTCGCGCCGCACCACATGAAGGTCCTCGGCATCGAGACTCCGCCCGACTATCGCGAGTGCCGCATCTACGTGCGACCCGAGGGTCGCAATCGCTCGGTCCTGATCGGTGAGAACAACGTCGGCCTCGTCACGCTCGAGAAAGAGGGGGTCGTGCACCGCATCCTCTCCCGGGGACACCGCACCCATGTGCACCGCGCGCGCATCCGCCATCCCTGAGCCGGTCACGGAGGGCTACGAACGCAGCCGGCGAAACTTCGATGTTCCGCCCCCCTCGGCCTCCAACTCACTATCGTGTGCTCTGCGGCCCACGCCTAGTCACTGGAGGAGCCATGGCGGAACACGACGTGCGCTGGAAGCTGCCGACGACCAGGGGCTGGCCCGTCGGCATCAAGGACATGCATTTCCGCGTGCGGGC
>JBOGWW010000309.1:0-6778 GCA_050693655.1 Actinomycetota bacterium
TGCCGATGTACCTGGACGCGCGCGATATGGGCTACATGCTCGCCGGGATGCCCATGGACGGAACGATGACAGCCGGGATGGTCCTCATCGTCGTCGGCCTCGCAGCGACCGTGTACGGGTTGTTTCCTCGCCTGTCCGCGCTTACGACCCGCACCGCACCGATACGGGTGCGGGCGCTCGACGACGCTCCCATCAAGGCGGTGCACGTCGGGCTCCTTCTCGTCATGGCGGCCGCCGTGACGATCGACGTGATGAAACCGACCACCTTGGCCTTCGTCGTGCCGGGAATGGCCGAGGAGTATGGGTTGCGATCCCCGCTGAATCCCGCCGGGGACGTCCCGGTTGCCCTGGTGCCGCTGTCCGGCATCGTCGGCACCGTGATCGGGTCCTTTACCTGGGGATGGCTCGGGGACCGCATCGGTCGCCGCGCCTCGATACTGTTTGCCGGCGTCATATTCATGGCCACCGCCATCTGCGGATCGATGCCGTCGTTCGGCTGGAACCTTTTCATGTGCTTCGTGATGGGCCTCGGGGTCGGCGGGATGCTGCCGATCACCTTCGCTCTGATGGCAGAGACCATTCCTGCCCGTCATCGGGGATGGCTGCTGGTGCTCATCGGAGGCGATGTCGCGGGCGCCTACATAATCACGAGCTGGCTGGCCTCTGCGCTCGTGCCGGAGTTCGGGTGGCGCATCCTGTGGCTGATCGGTTTCCCGACCGGCCTCATCCTCATCCTGCTCAACCGCTGGATACCCGAGTCGCCCCGCTACCTCATCGCCAACGGTCACGGCCAAGAGGCCCGGGCCGTCATGGAACGCTACGGGGCTCGGGCGGTTGCCCACGTGGAGTCCGAGCTCACGATCGAGGAATCGGTCAAGAGCCGTTACAGCCAGCTCTTTGGAACTCCTTTCTTGGGCGTCACCGCGGTGGTGGTCCTTCTCGGCCTGGGAGTCGGTTTCGTCTCCTTCGGCTTCCAATTGTGGATACCGTCCAATCTTCAGAAGCTCGGATTCGAACAGGTCACCGCCGATCGCATTCTGCGTGACTCCGCCCTGATCGGATTTCCGCTCAACTTCCTGGTCGCCTGGATGTACGGATTCTGGAGTAGCAAGAAGACCATCATCGTGCTCGCGAGCCTGACCGCCGCAGCGCTGTTCGGCTTCGTGCTCGCGGGCGACGACGTCGCCGGCAACAGGACCATGCTCTCCGCGCTCCTGATCGTGCCGATCTGGGGGGTCAGCTCCGTCGTCGCCGTTCTCGCTGCTTACAGCTCCGAGGTCTACCCGACCCGGATCAGGTCTCGGGGCACCGGCCTGGCCGCAGGCGCCAGCAAGGCCGGTGGTGTGGTGATCATCGCCATGGTGACCTTCGCGGTGGCGCCACCAAGCATTGCCGGCACCGCCCTCCTGGGCGCTCTGCCCTTGGCCGTGGCGGCGCTGGCCGTGGCCGTCTTCGGAGTCGAAACGCGCAGGCGGCGACTCGAGGACATCACGGCCGAGGAGATGTCCGTGGACGGGGCGGGAATGCCGGCCGCGATCGAGGCGCCGGTTCCGCTAGGCCCGTCGTCGTAGGTGCAGTACGCCAGAAACTAGGTGTTTGTAGGTCTTTTGCTAATTACCCTGAACGAGCTTCGCCACGAGACGAAGGAGCTACTGCGGCTATGGCAGATCGCGCGCACGATTTCGACGTTGTCATCATCGGAGGCGGTCCCGGAGGGTCCGTGCTCGGTTCGCTCCTCGCGCAGGCGGGGCGCCGGGCGCTGATCATCGAGCGAGACATTCATCCCCGCGACCACGTCGGCGAGTCGATCACGCCCTCGACCAACCCGATATTCGCGCGCATCGGCTTCCTGGAGAAGATGGAGGACGCCGAGTTCGTGCACAAGCCCGGGGCGTGCTGGACGGCGCCGCGCTCGGCGCTGGGCAAGTTCGTGGCCATCCGGCTGGGGGAGTTCCCTCCACCCGGCGCCACGCAGCTCTACACCTACAACGTCGAGCGTGACGTCTTCGACACCATGCTCATACGCCACGCTCACGAACTGGGTGCCAAGGTCCTCCAGGGGGCCCAGGTGCAAAAGGTGCTCTTCGAGGGCGACCGTGCGGTCGGCGTGCGCGTCAAGATCGCCGAGGGGTGGGAGCGCGACATCTTCGCCCCCTTCGTAGTCGACGCCTCGGGGCGGCGCTGCCTGCTCGCCAACCAGCTCGGGCTCAAGAAGAAGGACCCCCTTTTCAATCAGTTCGGGATCTACTCCTGGTTCAAGGGCGTCGAGCCCAACCCACCCGGTTACGAGGGCTTCTTGTTCCTTCACTTCCTGGGGCTCGAGCGCGCCTGGGCATGGCAGATTCCTATGCGCAACGGTGTTTGCTCTGTAGGTGTCGTCACCGACAAGGCCGACTTCAAGAAGTCCGGCCGGTCGCACGAAGAGTTCTTCGAATCGTTGATCGAACGGAACCGGAGTCTCCGCCACTTCATGCGAAACGCCGAGCGCGTGCGGCCCTGGTGGATCGAGGGCGATTACTCCTACAAGGTCGATCAGTTCGCAGGACCGGGATGGCTGTTGATCGGCGATGCTCTCCGCTTCGTCGACCCGATCTTCTCGACCGGCGTCGACGTGGCGAGCTACTCGGCACTGTACGCGTTCGAGGCGATTCAGAAATCCTTCGACGGAGACAACGAAGAGCGTCTCTTCAAGGAGTACGAACAGCGCGTGGGCGACGGAGTCGACGCGTGGTACGACCTGATTGCCTTGTTCTACAAGCTCCAGAACCTCTTCACGATCTTCGCGGTGAGAAAGCGGTTCAGGGAAAAGGTCGTGCGCATCCTGCAGGGCAATCTCTACATGCCCGAGTCGCTCGCGCGCGCCAGGGAGATGATCGCAATCATGGAGGCGTCCTACGACAAGATCATGGCCGACGAGGACAACCTGCTGCGTCCCGGCGCCCTCGGTGTGAGGCAACGCGACAGAGTCCTCGACCCCGTCGGTTGAGCGTTACAGGCAGACGAGAGTTCCAGACTGCCCTTCTCCGTGGGGACGCAGGGGAGAGAGAGTTCCAGGCCCAGTCCCTTGGATCAGCCGAGCATAAACCGGGCGTAAGGGACAACTTTGTCGTAGAGAGATCCAGTCTCCCAAACGGGCGCGGCGGCTGAGTCGGCCGGCCTCCGTCTCGGGGGCGAGACGGCACCGTAAGAAGTACACGTCGCGTCTCAGGAAACCTACGGTGGACGACCCAGGACGCTGGGGCGAACTTTCCGTAGCTTTAGGTAGGCGATTTACCAGCGTGTGCCGAGCGCTGACGCGAAAGAGGGTAAGACCGATGAACCAACCTGCAGATCACAACCTCCGGCGGGAGCTGGGCGTCTCGCGGCGAGAGATGCTTCGGAGAAGCGCCATAGCGGGAGGAACCCTCCTGTGGGCCGCCCCCGTCATCCAGACCCTTACCCCGACCTTGGCTCAAGCGGGCAGCATGAGTGTCAACAAGTGTTGCTTTTGCTCGAACGCCCGCCGCAAAGCCCTTCCGCCGACCCAGTGCATCAACAACGGCATGCCGCCGAACGCCGACGCCTGCAGGGCCGTTTGCACGGGTCTCGGATACCGGGCGTCGTCCTTCTGCGAGTCCAAGGCTCCGACCAGCTGCACCACCGCAACCGGCTGCAGCTGCCCCTGAGACTCGTCACCTAGAACACAAACCGACGTAGCGACCCGGACCGACAGGTGGTCCGGGTCAGCCTGTTTGGCGCCCGGGTAACCGGGTCACTTCATCCGATCCGATCGACGGTTCACTCTTCTTCAGGGGGTTGGGTTTGCCCACCACAAGCTCTGGCCCACATTCGGACCCAGCCTCGGCGGTCGACCTCATCGGCTTCTACCGTGTGCTCGAATACACCTTTCGATTCCGGACGAGGCTGCCTCGTGTCGCCGCACTAGTCGAGGACCTCCTCTGCTCGTTCAGAATCCCGCCGGTCGCCGGCTCGCCGACTTACGACGTCGTCGACGATCACCAGCCGTGGTCGCGGTACGCCGCATACCTAGAGGGGCAGTCCGTTCGCGAGTACGACTCGCTTGAGCCGGTGCTCGACTACCTGTTCTGGCATATAAACCGCGAAGCCATAACTAGTGTCACCAAGTGCGTGGTCGTGCATGCCGCCGCAGCCTCCTGGGAAGAAGACGGCGTGTTGATGCCCGCGCCGATGGACTCGGGTAAATCCACACTCGTGGCGGGTCTCACCGCAGCGGGCTTTTCCTATCTGTCCGACGAGGCTGCTCCCCTCGACCCGGCGACAGGCCGGCTGCATCCGTATCCCAAGCCCATCTGGCTCGAGCGCGGCTCTGTGGAGGCCCTGCCGGGGCTGCTTAATGCTCTCTCTTCGAAATGGGGGCGTCGACTCGGGGACAGGTATCACGTCCGGCCCGAAGAACTATCCCCCGTCTCGACGGGGAGTCAATGCCGCGTGGGCTACGTCATCGTCCCGAGCTACGAGGCTGGCTCCCCCACGTCGCTGGAGCCCATGTCCAGGGCGCAAGGGCTCCTGTCGCTCACACAGAGCTGCTTCAACTTCGGTCGCTTCGGTAAGACGGGTCTCGCTCTGCTGAGCGACGTCGTGACCGGGGCTCGCTGCTACCGCTTGAGGATGGGTGACCTCGAATCCGCCGTGCGGGCCGTTGCGGATCTAGTCGACCACCGAACCATCACCGCGTCGCGCCGGTAGCAGACCTCACTGTTGGAGAAATAAGGCATTTGAAGGATGCGTGAGTCGAGCGAACCAAGCACGATCTGAGGCGCGCCAGGATCGGCGAAGTCAGACTCTGAGAGGATGCGATGAAGCGAAGATTTGGGTTGGTTCTTGTGCTCCTGTCCGCGATTTCCCTCTTCACCTCTACGACCGCATATGGGGAGATCGTGAGCACCAGCGGGGGCATAGTTAAGATTGCTCCGCCTCCGTCCGTCATGGTCGGGGTCCTGGAGAGCGACACGGAGGCTTTTGCCTTCGACGAACAGCAGGACGTAACGCTGACAGACCCGCTACCGGTCGACATCACTACACCCGGTGTCTACGACGATTCGGCAGATCTCACGCCCGGATCTATTCCCGCCGGAACTACCGTCAGCAGTCACTTCGTGCACGCCGACGATATCGGTGGTGGCGGCCGCAGCAGGCCGACGAGAATCGAAGGAACCGTGGTAACCGATTCCGACATCATCGGCATCAGCGTCCTCGCGGACAACCTCGATGCGAGCGACTTCCTCGGGGCACCCGGCACGGTGTACCCGACGGGAGGGCAGCAGAGGGAGCTCAACCTTGACAGCGCCGACATGGTTATCGAAGAGCTGGACAAACGCACCGTCTTCATTCGCTTCAGGATCCTCACCCACCTCGACCAGGTCCGGATCATCACCGAGGGCGAGGACGAGGAGCTTGGCGGAGAGGGCTGCACGCCCGGTTACTGGAAGCAGCCCCACCACTTCGACTCGTGGGACGGTTTTGCGCCCACCGACAGCTTCGAGGCAGTCTTCGGACGTGACGCGTACTCCGGCAGCCCCACTTTGCTCGATGCCCTCGAGTTCAAAGGCGGAGGCCTCTTCGCTCTGGGAAGGCACTCGGTCGCAGGGCTTCTGAATGCGGCCCATCCCGACGTCGACTACGCGTTCACGAGCAGCCAGGTCATCCAGATGTTCCAGGACGCGTTCGACAGCGGTGATGCGGGAGTTATCGAGGCGACCAAAGATGCGCTTGACGCCGCAAACAACGGTGGTTGCACACTGAACTGAGCCAGATCCGATCAAAGCGAGCATTGTTAAGGGGGTCCTTCGGGACCCCCTTTCTTCGCGCTCGGGGAACCACGGCTTCTCGCCGACTCTCACCTTCCCATATGACCCGTAGGGCTGAGAGAAATTCTCGGGCCCTGAGAGGCGCGTGAACCGACACCTCAGGGGCCGAAAAGGGTGCGGACAAGCGCTCCGTCCAATCGAGTGGATCCGTAGAGAGAATCAGCGCTCATCGGAGAGACCGAACAAGCAGTCAATGCCTCGATCCCCTCTGACGTAGATCGCATTGCCGTCGGTCGATGCCTAAGTGCTCTGGGCCAGAAGTTCGGTGACGAATTGGGCGTCTTCACGCGGCCGCAGGGAGAGCAGCTCGTTCCTTCTCAGCAAGGCGTCTCATGAGCGCGGCCAGATCCTTGCGAGTGAACTTCCATTCGAACGGCCGGGCGCTCTCCTCGTAACGTCGCTCGAAGGCAAGCAAGCGCCGCTCGACCTCGTCAAGGTCGACGAAGTCGTTGGGGGTCAGCACTTTACGCTGGACGATCGAGTTGTAGATCTCCACCTGGTTGATCCACGACGAGTGGACCGGGCAGTGGATGAGGCGCAGCGTCTTGTACTCGCCCTCGAGGCGGTCGATTGACGCCTGGCCACGGTGGGACGATCCGTTGTCGACCACCCAGAACACCCGTCTCGCCGACGCGTAGGGCTCGGTTCCCATCACCTGAGCGACGAGGCCGCCGAAGGGCTCGATGCCGGTCTTTTCCTCGCAGCGCCCGAAGAGTTTGGCGCGGTGGATGTCCCACCCGACGAGATACTGCAGCGCCCCACAGCGGTCGTACTCGTGCTCGACGCGCATCGCCCGCGAGGCGGCCGCGGGCAGAGTCGGATGGCAGCGGCAACGCGCCTGGATCGAGGTCTTCTCGTCGGCCGAGATCACGAACTCCCCGTCCCGCAAGGGCTTTCCCTCCCACTGCCCAGCGTAGAGGTCGAGCACCCGAGCAGCCTTGGCCTCGAAG
>JBOGWW010000310.1:0-2977 GCA_050693655.1 Actinomycetota bacterium
CTGTGCTACCTGGGCATGCTGGCCGTCATCGGCATGGGATGGCTCTACAACTCGACCGACGCGGGCGCGACCGCGGGAGCCGCCGAGGAGGGTCAGTCACTCCCACCCCGGCTGGGCTTCGTCCTGCTCCCCTCTCTCATTCCGCTGCTACTCGGCGCCCATCGGATGGCCAAGATCAGGGATCGAGGGTCGGCGGCCCGTGTGGTGGTCCCGGTCCTGGTCTCGATCCTGCTGGTCGCCGCAACCTGGTTCGACGCCTTCATGCCCGATGCGATCGGATGCGGCGGCTTCGAGCTCGAGCGCTTCGGTCCCCTCGATCCCGAGTGCGCGACCGCGATCGAGACGAGAGCGCTGGCGATCGGAGAGATGACCGCGGCCTGGGTCCTGTTTGCACTGGCGGCGCTGGCGACCGAGCGATTCGAGCGGCGCCGCATCGCGCGGCGGTTTCGGCAACCGAAGTAGGCCTACCTCAAGAGGGGGACGACGGCCTCTGCGAACAGCTCGTAGCTGCCCTTGGCCCCGGCGTCGGGAAAGGCGGCGATCAGGTGCGAGGCGCCGGCCCGGACGAAGGCTTCGAGTTGGGCGGCCACGGACTCGGGCCCCCCCACGAGGAAGGCGGAGGGGTCCCTGTCCCCCAGCCTGGCGCGCGCCTCGTGGTCGTCGCCGGCGAGCATGACCTGTCCGGCCCAGCTCAACGCGAGCTCCCGGCCCCCGGCGGCGCCGGCAACCGTCCCGGCGGCGCGCTCGAACCGGGCGGGGTCGGTGCCCCAGCCGTTCCATCCGTCGGCCCCTTCGCCCGCGAGGTGAAGCGCGCGTCGAGACCAGCCCCCGATCCAGACCTCGGGCGCCGGATCCGGCTGAGGGCTCGTCGGGAGGTGCTCGAGGTGGGCGAACCCGTCGGTGTGGCCTACGAGGCCCTCGCTCGAATAGGTCGTCACGATCTCCATAGTCGACGCCAGCTGGTTGATGCGATCTCCTCCGTCGTAATAGGGCAGCCCGAAGGAGGCGTTCTCCGCGGCGCTCAACCGGTCCCCGCTGCCCAGTCCGCAGATGAGCCGGCCGGGGGCGATCTGGCCCACCGTGGCCACCATCTTCGCCAGCAGTGCGGGGTGGCGCAGCGACGAACGCGTCACGAGCGTTCCGAGAGTGACCCGCTCGGTGGCGGATGCCAGATACGCGAGTGAAGACCAGGACTCCAACACCGGGCGGGCGCGGCCCCCGCTCAGGGGCCAGAGGTGGTCGAAGACCCACACCGAGTCGTATCCCGCCCGCTCCGCCCGGTGCGCCGCCTCGAGGAAACGCTCTCGATCCTCCGTGAACTGCGGGAGCGTGACCCCGAATCTGATGCTCATCCGGCAATCATGACGCGTTGACCATCAGATAGCGCAGAACGAACTCGGCGACTCCGGCCGTGAGAATCGCAACGTAGTAGAGACCCGTCGCGCTTTGGATGGACTTGATCTGGATGCAGCGGCGCGCCATCCACACCACCGCGCCGGTGAAGCCCACCAGCGCGACCCAGATCCCGTAGAAGAAGATCCCGAAATCCTGGCCGAAGCCCGGAATCCCCAGTGCGGCCCCCTCCGTCGAGGCGCTCGCCAGCGGGGCTACGGTCAACAGGCCGAGTGCAAGCGAGGCGCCACACACCAGCAGCGACGTGTTGGTCAGTCGCGCCAGGGCCCAGGGCTTGAGTCCCGGCTGGTTGAGATACCAGTGCCCGAGCATCATCCCGTTCGTGACGCCACCCAGGAGCAGAGCACCGATCGCAAGATGCAGCCCGGCGAGCAACCTCTGCCAGGCGTCGAGATAAGCGGCCACATCGAACATCAGGTAGAGACCGAAGGCGCCGGCGCACGCACCCACCACTACGGCGGGCAGATCGGTATTCGAGTACTGCGCCGCCGGGTACAGGACCAGCAGCACGCCGCCCACGACCACGAGGGTCTCGGTGCTCCCGACGCCGGTAAGTGAACGCAGCGAAGCGAAGATCGCAAAGCCCGACAGGAGGCCGAGGATCAAACTTCCCCACGCGGTGATCCGGAAGTGGCCTCGCCTGACGACACCCCAGGACTGAGACCACGCCGACACCGCGACCCAACCGACCGTCCACTCGAGCAACACGAGCGCGGTCACCGCACCCGCTCCGGTCACCGATTGATGAAACGCTTGCGAATGCTCGCGGGCATGAAGCCCGTGGAGATGTCGAGGATCTCCTGAATGATCCGCAGCACGTCCTCGTCTCCGTCCCAGTGTTCGAGGACCACGTGCTCGGGCACTCGGTTCAGTATCTGGTCGAGGGCGAACGCCGCGACGATCAAGTCGTCGAAGCGCCCGACCCCCGTTATCCAATCCGGAACAACGTCGATCGGCGAGACGATGTAACCGGCGGTCACGAACAGCGTCGCCTTCGTTCTCGTGGGCACGCGCGGGTCCTTCATCAAGCGGTATACGAGCTTGACCAGTTGCGGGACGAAGACCGCGTAGTGGCGCAGGCGGTCCCTTCGCTCCTCCTTGGTCGCGGGGGGCCGTCGCCGGGTCTCGCCTCGTTCGTTCACGATCTCGCCTTGCAGGATCTCGTCTGACATCTCGTCCTTCTCTATCTGGCTTCGTCGAAGGCCAGGGCCGCCGCGCCCAGGATGCCGGCGTCGCGGCCCAGAGCGGTCACATCCAGGCGCATGGGACGGCGGCGCTGAGCCCCGGTCATGGATACCAATCTGTCGCGCGCCACGCCGAGAAAGATCTCACCCGCCCTCGCCACGCCCCCTCCCAAGACGATCGTCTGGGGATCGAACAGGTTAGCGATGTTGGACAGGGCGATGCCGAGCCAGGAACCCGCTTCGTGCATGACTGCCAGGGCGACGTCGTCGTACTCGCGCGCCGCCTGCGCAACGTGCTTGGCGGTGATGGCCTCGATCGAGCCGGCGAACGCGACCATCGTCGATTTGGGGTTCTCTGCGGCGGCACGCCGCGCGGCTCG
>JBOGWW010000311.1:0-14880 GCA_050693655.1 Actinomycetota bacterium
GCCCAGGCTCTAGGCCTGCCCCTCAAAGAGGTCTACGAACTGGCGCTGCAACAGGCCCGCATCCAGAGTTCGAGGCCCTGAAAACCCGAGAATTTCTCGGGCGCGGGCAGGACTTTCTCGGGGCCACCCCGAAAGCACCCTTCATCAGCTTTGCCCCCCAAGGCGCGAGATGGCCCCCGCTTCCACCCGGTGGGGGCCTTCTCGTCTCTCGGGCCGCCCGCAAGACTACTCCAGCGACGCGCTGGCGCTGATGTCGACGTTACCGGCCAGGGCCTGGCTCACCGGACAGCCGTCCTTCGCCTGGTCCACGGCCTCTTCGAACTTGGCCTGGTCGATTCCGGGCACCGAGCCGGTGACGCCGAGCCGAACCGAGGTGATGCGGGGGCCTGCGTCTCCGACCTCGAAGGTCACGTTTGCCTCGACTCGAAAACTGGTCGCCTCGTTGCCTCCCTTGGCGAGAATGTTCGACAGGGCCATCGAGAAACAACCGGCATGAGCCGCGGCGAGGAGCTCATCGGGCGAGGTCGAGCCCTCCGGCCGATCGGTGCGACCCTCCCAGGTGAGTGGAAGTTCACCGAAGGCCATGCTCTCCGGCGTTACGCTCCCCTTGCCTTCGAACAGGCTGCCACTCCATTGCGCGGTGGCGCGACTCTCTGCCATGTCAGATCCTCCTTGGTCGAGTCCCCTCCACCGATGCTACCCACCTCTGCGGCTCGAACCTTCCTCGCCCCCTCGGTCGGGTTCCATCCTCTGGAGATCTCGCGCCGCCTCCGATCACTTTTTCGCTTGGGGATGCTCGTCGGGCCGGCCCGGCGGCTAGGAGGCTGCGGCCCGGCCCGGTTCGTGGGCCCTGATGCGGCCCGCCTGGATCTCCTCGGCGTAGTGGCAGGCCGCCACGTGACCGTCGGCGAGCCGACGCAGTTCGGGAACCTCGGTGTCGCAGCGCTCGGCCTGGCGGAAGGGGCAGCGGGTGTGGAAGCGGCACCCCGGGGGCGGGTTGGCGGGCGAGGGCAGATCGCCCTTGAGCAGAATCCGTTCGCGCGTCGCCTCCACCCGGGGATCGGGAATGGGCACCGCCGAGAGCAGGGCCATCGTGTAGGGATGGCGGGGGGAAGCGTAGAGCTCGTCGGCGGAGGCGACCTCCACGATCTTGCCGAGATACATCACGGCGATGCGATCGGAGATGTGCCGGACGACCGCAAGGTCGTGCGCGATGAATAGATAGGTCAGGTCGAACTCCTCTTGAAGTTCCTCGAGGAGGTTGACCATCTGAGCCTGAATCGAGACGTCGAGCGCCGAGACGGGTTCGTCGGCAACGATGAGATCGGGGTTTAGCGCAAGCGCGCGCGCAAGCCCGATCCTCTGCCGCTGGCCCCCGGAGAACTCGTGTGGGTAGCGCGCGGTCGCCGACTTCGGGAGCCCGACGACATCGAGAAGCTTCTCCGATCGCGCACGCGCCTCGTCGCCCGTGGCGATGCCGTGGATCTTCAGCGGCTCGGCGATCAGGTTGCCCACGTTCTGACGGGGATTGAGTGAGGAGTAGGGATCCTGGAAGACCATCTGCATCCGGCCCCTTAGCTTTCGCATGTCGCTTTGAGACAGCGACGCGATGTCCTCACCGTCGAAGATGATGCGCCCCTCGGTCGGATCATAGAGGCGCAGAATGGTTCGACCGACGGTGGTCTTTCCGCAGCCGGACTCGCCGACCAGACCGAGGGTCTCACCTCTTTTGATCTCGAACGAAATTCCGTCGACCGCCTTCACGTCACCCACATGACGATCGATGATGAGGCCTGACTTGATGGGAAAGTAGACCTTCAGATCCTCGACTCTGAGGAGCTCGCCGTCCCCGTCGCGCGTCATCCGGTCGCCCCTTCGCCGGTGCCCGAAGAGACCACCTCGACCCGGGGCAGGTCCTGGTCGGGCACAGGGTTCCAGCAGGCGACGTAATGGTCGTCGCTGTCGATGCGGCGCAACTCAGGCGTCTTGGTCCTCGACTCCTCGGTCGCGTAGATACAACGAGGAGCGAACGCGCACCCCTGGATCTCCTTGGTCATCGCCAACGGCGACCCGCTGATGGGCTCGAGTCTCTCCTTGCGCGCGGCATCGAGGCGCGGCACGGACTTGAGCAATCCCAGCGTGTAGGGATGCCGAGGCTTCGAGAAGAGCTCGTTGGTGGACGCGCTCTCGACGAAGCGCCCCGCATACATGACGTTGGTTCGCCCGCAGGTACCGGCGACGACACCGAGGTCATGCGTGATGAGTATGAGCGCCATGTGCTCCTCGGCCACGAGTTGCTTCAGCACCTCCAGGATCTGTGCCTGGATGGTGACGTCGAGCGCTGTGGTCGGCTCGTCGGCGATCAGGATCTTCGGTCTGCAGGAGATCGCCATCGCGATCATCACCCGTTGTCTCATTCCGCCGGAGAACTGGTGGGGGTAGTCCTTGATGCGATCCTTCGCCGCAGGAATTCCGACTCGATCCAGAAGCGACACGGTCTCCTTGGTCGCCTCCTCCTTGTCCATACCGAGGTGCTTGCGCAAGCTTTCGGTGATCTGGTGCCCGATCGTCAGCACGGGGTTCAGGGACGTCATCGGATCCTGGAAGATCATTGCGATTTCCTTGCCCCGTACCTGGCGAAGCTGCGAGTCGGGGAGCTTCACCAGATCGACGTCGTCGAATACCACCTCGCCCGAGGTGATCCGGCCGGACTTCGGCAATATCCCGAGCATCGCCAGCGAGCTAACGCTCTTGCCACAGCCCGACTCTCCGACGATGCCGAGGGTCTCGCCGGGCTCGAGGTCGAACGAGATCCCGTTGACGGCGCGCACCGTCGCCTTCCGGGTTACGAACTGGACGGCCAGGTCGCGAACCGATAGAAGGGGCATCGTCTAGGTCCTCAGCTTCGGGTCGATGGATTCTCTCAGACCGTCTCCGATGAGGTTCAGTCCGAGAACGCTGACGACGACCGCGGCTCCGGGGAAGATCACCAGGTGCGCCGCACGCTGGAGCCTGCTGGCGTTATCGGCAAGCATCTTGCCCCACTCGGGGTAGCTCGGATCCGCGGGGCCAAGCCCCAGGTAGCTCAAGCCGGCCACCTCGATGATCGCGACGGCCATCGAAAGTGTCGCCTGGACGATGAGCGGCGCGAGCGAGTTGGGAAGTATGTGAATCCCAAGGAGCCTCCTTCCGGGAACGCCCAACGAGCGCGCCGCGAGCACGTAATCGGATTCTCTTTGAGCGAGGATCGAACCTCGCAGGAGACGCGCAAAGATCGGAACCGTCGTGATGCCGACGGCGAACATGATCTGTACGATGCCGCGGTCGAGCAGCGTCACCAGGCCGATGGCCAGCAGCAGGCCCGGTATCGATAACAGGATGTCCATCGTTCGCATGATTGCCGTATCGACCCATCCTCCGAAATAGCCCGCCAGCGAGCCGAGTATCAGACCCAAGCTCAGGCCGACGGCGACGGAGATCAGCCCGACCAGCAGAGACAGTCTGGCCCCGAAGACGACGCGCGAGAACTCGTCGCGCCCCTGTTCATCCAATCCCATCCAATGCTCGGAACTCGGTCCCGCCGGGTCGGAGCTGTTCAGCGGCCCCACCTGTTGGTTGGGCCCGTAGGGAGCGATCAAGGGAGCGAAAATGGCCACCACAACGAGCAGCAGGATCACGGCGACCCCGACCAATGCGGCCTTGTTGTGCCGAAAGCGCTCGAGCGCGTCCCGGCCGAGGCTCGACGGTTGCTCGAGATGAAGTTCCTTGACTTCGGCTTCGGCAACGCTCACTGGTACCGGATCCTAGGATTCAGAAACGCGTAGGAAATGTCGACGAGCAGATTCACGATCACGATGAGCACAGCAAAGAATAAGATTCCTCCCTGCAACACCGCGTAGTCGCGGAACCTGATGGCCTCGAGCATCCAGCTTCCAACTCCTGGCCACGCAAAGACGGTCTCGGTCAGGATCGCTCCCGTAAGCAGCAGCCCGGTCTGCAATCCAATGATTGTGATCACCGGCAGCATCGCATTCTTGAGGATGTGGCGTCTGTCCACGACCCTGGGGTCGAGACCCTTTGCGTAGGCGGTACGCACGTAGTCCTCACTTGTGACATCAAGCACGGCCGCACGCGTGATGCGGGCGACGATCGCGAGCGGGATCGTCCCCAATGCGATGGCCGGGAGCACGAGATGCCTGAGCGAGTCCATCAGCGCTGCCGTGTCCCCGGCGATGATCGAGTCGAGCACGTAGAAATTCGTCGGGTGCTCCAGGGAACGCGTGATGTCCAGGCGACCGATGGTCGGCAGCAGACCGAACTGGATCGAGAACACGTACTTCAACAGAAGCGCAAGGAAGAACACCGGAAAGCTGATGCCGATCAGCGACAGGATCAAACTCGTATTGTCGAGTACGCCCTGGTAGCGCTTCGCGGCGATGAATCCCAGTGGCACTCCGACCAGGATGGCAAAGAGCATCGCCGCGATGGCCAGCTCGAAGGTCGCGGGAAACCGCAGCCTGAGTTCCTCGGTTATGGGCACTCGGGTGCGCGTGCTAGTGCCGAGATCGCCGCTCACCAGGTTGCGTAGGTAGCGGCCGTACTGAACGTAGAGGGGCTCGTCCAAACCCAGCTCTTCCTCTATCTGCCGCTCGGCCGCCTCGGTCGACCTTTCGCCGAGAAGTGCGATGGCCGGCCCCCCCGGAAGCGCTCGGACGAAGGCGAAGACGAGGATCGACAGGCCCAGGAGAATCGGGATGGTCAGCAGTACGCGACGCAGGGCGTAGTTGAGCATGTGAAGGCAAGGCTACCCGAGCGATGCTGAGGCTAAGCGGGGCACTGGTTCGTGCCCCGCTTCTACTGTTGCCTCAGAACGGTTGACGCGCCTTTACTGACCGCCTTCGACCGTCACCGTGCTGAACGGCTCCAAGCTCACCGGGCTCGGCTGGTACCCGGTCACGTTGGCCGCGAACGCCAGTCCCGGTTCCGTGTGCACGTACGGGAGCCCCGGCAGGAAGTCCATGATCAGGTTGTTGGCTTCCACGTAAAGGTCGGTCCTGGTGTCCTCGTCCGTTTCCGCCTCGGCCTCGTCGAGAGCGCCGAAGATCTCTTCGTTCTCGAAGCCCCAGGCCGGCTGCGGCGTCTGGAAGAAGGTCCCCACGAAGTTGTCCGGGTCACCGAAGTCGCCCGTCCAACCCAGCAGGTAGAGCCCATAGCGACCGTTGTCGACGTTGTCGAGGTAGTCCGGGCTCCAGGTGGCCGATTTCTGCTGGATCTCGAAGCAGCAGTCCTCGAGGTCGGCGACCATCGCCTCGAAGTTCGCCTGCGGGTCGGGCATGTAGGGACGCTCGACGTCGGTCGGATAAGCGAAGTCGAGCTGCACCGGAAGCTCGTAGCCGGCTTCCTCGAGCAGCCGGGTGGCCTCCTCCGGGTCGTACTCGTAGGTGGTCACCTCTTCGGAGTAACCGAACAGCTCCGGAGGCATGAACTGCGTCGCGACCTCGCCCTGGCCGGCGTAGAAGCCGTCCACGACCTCCTGGCGGTTGACCGCGTGAGCGATCGCCTGGCGCACCGCGATGTCGTCGAGCGGCTCGACCGCCTGGTTGAAGCCGATGTAGCCCACGTTGAACGCGGGTCGGTTGAGCAACTCGAGCTGGTCGTCGTCCTCGATCGTCGGGTAGTCCTGGGGATCGACGAGGTCGTAGCCCTGAATCTCGCCCGACTGCAGGGCCTGCAGACGGGCGGCGGGGTCGGCGATCGGCTGGAAGATCAGCTCCTGGATGTTGCCCGGGGCGTCGCCCCAGTAGTCCTCGTAGCGGGTCATGACGAGGCGATCGCCCCGCTGCCACTCCTCGAACTGGAAGGGACCGGTACCGGTCGGATGCTCGGTTGCGTAAGTACCCGCCGGGGAGAAGATCCCCTCGGCATCGACCCTGCCCCTGTCGGCATCGAACTCCTCGAGCGCCGCCGGGCTGGCGAAGGTGAAGTTCGTAAGGGCGAGGGCCGCAAGGATGGAGGACGAGGGCTTGGTGAGGTTGAGCGTGACCACGAGTTCCTCTTCTGCCTCGCAGCTTTCGAACAGCGACTCGGTCTTGCCGTCGCTGAAGCCGCCGAACACGGTCTGCCAGTAGTAGCTCGCCGCAGGGTTCTGGAAGCTGCCCTCGAAGTTGTACCAACGGTCGAAGTTGAAGCAGACGGCCTCGGCGTTGAACTCCTCGCCGTCGTGGAAGGTCACGCCCTCCTGCAGGTTGAAGGTATAAGACAGCCCGTCTTCCGAGATCTCCCAGTCCGTGGCGAGGGCGGGCACGACCTCGGTGCCACCCGGCTCGAGCGACACGAGACCCTCGAACATCTGGTCGATGGCGCGGAGCGACTCTCCGTCGGACACCAGGGCCCCGTCGAGCACGACCGGGTCGGCCGAGGTTCCGAAGGCCAGCGTCGCGGTGGCTTCGCCGCTCTCCGCGCCGTCGCCCCCACCGCCCCCGCTTTCCTCGGCGCTACATGCACTTATGAAGAGGCCGAGCGCGGCCACCATGGCCAAAGCGCCCAACTTCCCCGGTGTGACTGATGGCATGAACAGTCCTCCCCCTGTGTCTGCGGACCCTCGGTGGCCCGGTCTCCTTCACCGCCGATGCTCGGGTGAGCGGACCGCAACCGGCACACTGAAAATCCGGCCGAGGACCGTACGGCGGGCTACTACTCTAGTAGCAAACCAGCGTCGGGTACAGACACGGTCCTCCGGTCCAGAACTCGGGGCCCGCCTCTCGGTCTGCGCGGATTCCACGACCCGGCCGGGCTCGCCCAGGGGGTCCACTCGGGGAGACCGCCCGGGCAAGGGCCCCACCAGGGGCTTTCTGGGTGGGCGAGGAGGGATTTGAACCCTCACGCTCTTGCGAGCACAGACTCCTGAAGCCTGCGTGTCTGCCGTTCCACCACTCGCCCGTGGCAGGTTCAACACCATACCGGGCAACCCGATGTAAAGGGTGGGGGGCTCCATCGGGGGGATAATCCTCTCTCGCATGGGTGTAGCCAGGGATATCGAGAAGCGGCTCGAGGGCCTCATGGAGGGCTTCTTCACCAAGGTCTTCCGCTCGGGGCTGCAGCCGGTCGAGGTAGGCCGGCGGATTCTGCGCGAGATGGAGGAGAACCGCACCGTGTCGGTGAACCGCACCTACGCACCCAACGACTTCCAGGTGTTCATCGGTCCGGACGATTTCGAGCGCTTCGAGCCGATGGCCGAGGGATTGAAGCGGGAGTTCTCGGAACTCATCATCGACAAGGCCAAGGAACGCCGCTTCAACCTCATGGGCCTGCCACGGATAGCGTTCCTCAAGGAGGAGAAGCTGGGTAAGGGCGAGTTCCGTGTCGAGGCGGCACTCGCCGCCGATCCCGAGCGTCAGGCCCCCCAGGTGTCGACGCGGCCCCCGAAATCGGCCGAGGACGCGAGCTCCACGAGGGCCATAAGCAGCCACACGGCCGACCGAATGGGAATCGCGCGCGCACTCGGGGCCGAGCTCGTGGTGCTCGATGAGTCGGGCGAGCCGCGCGAGCGCATCTCGGTCACGCGCTCTCCCATCACCATCGGGCGACTGTCCACCAACGATGTCGTGATCAGCGATTCCAACGTCAGCAGGCGTCATGCGGAGCTTCGCGAGACCGACGATCGGTGGACCCTGGTCGACCTGGGATCCACGAACGGCACGGTCGTAAACGGCAAACTGGCGACCGAGCACTCACTCAGCAACGGCGACCGGATCTCCTTCGGCACGAGCGAGCTCGAGTTCCGGTCGGGAGGACAGCGCTAGATGCCAGACCTGGTTCTCGAACTCCTCAAGTACGTCTTCCTGGTCGTGCTCTACATATTCGTTGCACGCGCCGTTAAGGCCGTGTACCTCGAGCTGCGACCCGCGGCCGCTCGCAGCGCCGTGAGCTCCAGGGGACCGGCACCCGCACCGAGGCCCCCCTCGAAACGGTCCCGGAAGGCGCCCCGCAGGCTGGCCCTCACCGAAGGACCTCTCAAAGGCAAAAGCTTCGACCTCGGCGAAGAGCTCACCATCGGCCGCGCGGAGAAGTGCCACATCGTTGTCGACGACACCTACGTCTCCCAGGTCCACGCTCGAATCTACGCGAACGGAGATGCTTACTTCGTCGAGGACCTCGGCTCCACCAACGGAACGTATGTGAATCGCCGCAGGATCACATCACCCGCAGAGCTGTCGAGAGGCGATCGGGTCAAGATCGGAAAGACGGTGCTGGAGATGCGAAAGTGATGTTTCGAATCGGAGCCAAGACCGATGTCGGCCGCCGGCGCGAGGTGAACGAAGACTCCTTCTTGGTGCACGAACCCCTGTTCGTCGTCGCCGACGGAATGGGGGGGCACGTCGCCGGCGACATCGCATCGACCACGGCCATCGACGCCATCAAAGAGCAAGCGGCGACGGCGCGAGCAGATGACATGAACACGCTCGCCGGACTCGTGCTGGGCGCGAACTCACGGATCTGGGAGAAGGCCGAGGAGGACCCCTCTCTCCGAGGCATGGGTACGACCTGCACCCTCCTCCTGCTCGACTCGTCCGGGGCCCACTTCGCCCACGTCGGCGACTCGCGCGCCTATCTGATGCGAGGGGGCAAGCTGACTCAGTTAACCGAGGATCACACGCTCGTGGGGCGGATGGTAAAGGAGGGCCGGCTGAGTTCCGAGGAGGCCGAGAAGCATCCCCAGCGCAGCATCGTGACCCGCGCTCTCGGGGTCGATCCGGAGGTGCAAGTGGACCTGATGACGGTCGACCTCGCCGAAGGAGACCGGATTCTGATTTGCTCGGACGGTCTCTCCTCGATGATCGACTCCGACGCCATTGCCTCGATCCTCGCCGACGAACGCGATCCGCAGAGTGCTTCGGAGCGGCTCGTCGAGGCAGCCAACGAAGCCGGTGGGGAGGACAACATCACCGTCGTGATCGTCGACATCGTCGGCGGCGAGCCGGAAAGCGAGGTCGCGGCCGCCGCGGGTCGGACCGAGACGGCCGAGACTCCTTCGGCTACCGGAAGCTCGGCCGGTGGACCCTCGAGCAGCGCCGTAGCCTACGCGGGCACGGGTGGTGTGGCCGCACCACCCGCTGCCGAGCAGCGACGCGACGAGCGACTCGAAACCGAATCGCACGACGAGGACCGCGACGAGCGTCCGGCGCGCACCTGGCCCCGGAAACTGGCCGTGGCCCTCGTCGTCGTGGTGTTGCTGGGGGTTGGAGCGTTCATAGGAGTCCGCTACCTGCTGGCGAATGCCTGGTTCGTGGGCGTGAACGACGAGGGCTTCGTTACCGTTTACGAGGGGATTCCCGAGGAGGTGGCGGGACTCGATCTGAGTGAAGAAGTCGAGGTCTCGGATGTGAGAGCCGCGCAGCTTCCCGACTTCTTGTCCGAGGTCGTCGCGGAGGGGATCAAGATGGATTCGCTCGAGGAGGCGCGCGCGCAGATCGCCAATTACGAGGAGCAAGTCGAACCCGACGAGCCGCGTCGAGACCGCGACCGGCAACGCGATCGGCAACGCGACCGCACCAACGACAGCGCTAAGGACTGAGCATGGCGGTGCAATCACCGGTTCGCAGGAACAGCGAACTCAGACTCTTGATCGTTGCCCTCATCGTGGGTGGTGGGGCCATCGCGATAGTGGCCCTGGCGCGCGATATCGACGACCGGCTCAGCCTCGCCGCGCCACTAATCGGCACGGTGGCGCTGGGTTACGCCGGCGCACACATCCTCGTGCGGAAGGTCGCGCGGCAATCGGATCCCTTGATTCTGCCGTTGATCGCGTCGCTCAACTTGATCGGACTCGCTGCCGTCTACCGGCTCGCCCCCGAACCCGATGGCTTTGGACCCGCCCAGGTCGTGTGGACCGCCGTGGGCCTGCTGTGCTTCGCCGTGACCTTAATCTTTCTCAAGGACCACCGGATCCTCGCTCGCTTCAAGTACATCCTGGGGTTTGCCGGAGTCGTCCTGCTGTTGCTTCCTCTGAGTCCTTTGGGCACGACCATCAACGGGGCCCGGTTGTGGCTTCGGTTCGGTTCCTACGGCTTTCAGCCGGGAGAGCTGGCCAAGATCTGCCTCGTCATCTTCTTCGCCGCCTATCTGTCCGAACGCAAGGAGTTGCTTGCAATCGCAAGTCGCAAGCTGGGTCCCATACACATTCCCGATCCCAAGCATTTCGGTCCCCTGCTGCTCATGTGGGGAGTGTCTTTGCTGACGATGTTCTACCTTCGCGATCTTGGTTCGAGTCTGCTCTTCTTCTCGATCTTCCTGGTCATGATCTACGTCGCCACCGCGCGCATCGTCTACGTGGCCTTCGGTGGCGTCCTCTTCGCCGCGGGCGCCACCATCGGCTACTCGTTGTTCAGTCACGTTCAACTGCGCGTACAGACATGGATCGATCCGTTCAACCCCGACTACATCCAAAGTGATTCGTTCCAGTTGACCCAGTCGTTGTTCGCTTTCGCGACCGGGGGCCTCTTTGGAACCGGCTGGGGGCAGGGTCGCCCGGACATCATTCCGGCCGCGCAGACCGACTTCATCTTCGCCGTGATCGGAGAGGAACTGGGGCTCATGGGCGCTGCCGCGGTCATCATCATCTTCCTCCTGCTGATCGCTCGTGGGTTCCGCATCGCACTGAACTGCCGGAACGATTTCGGGCAGCTGCTCGCCTGCGGGCTGACGGCCATCTTTGCCATTCAGACCTTCATCATTCTCGGTGGCGTCACGCGCGTGCTGCCGCTGACGGGCATCACCCTTCCCTTCATGTCCTTTGGAGGGTCGAGCCTGCTCTCGAATTTCATCCTGTGGGCCATCGTGATCCGCATCAGCGACCAAAACGCATCCGAGCCCGATCCGGCCAGAACCGGTGAGATCCTCATCGGAGGCCGATAGATGGCGAGGCGCTGATGCAAAGACAGATAACCCGAGTCGGGGTCGCCATGATGGCGTTGCTCGTCCTCATCTTCTTCCAGCTCAACTACCTTCAGATCTTTGCGGCCGAAGAGATCGCGTCCAACCCGGCCAACTCGCGCAAGCTGTTGCAGGAGTACTCGATCAAGCGGGGCAACATCATCACCCAAGACAACGTCACGATCGCGGTGAGCAGGGACACCGGTGGGCGTTTCCGTTACGAGCGGCGCTATCCCGAGGGTGATCTCTTCGGGCACACGACCGGCTTCTACTCCATTCTCTTCGGCACCTCCGGCATCGAGAGCGCCTACAACGACGAACTGCTCGGCGAGTCCAGCGTCATCTCGATGCAGGACATCCAGGACAGCCTGTTCGGGTCCGGTGAACAGGGTGACAACGTTCGCGTCACGATCAACTCGGAGATGCAACGCGTCGCCCGCCAACAGCTCGGAGATCAGGGCGGGTCGGTCGTGGCGATGGATCCGAGCAGCGGCAAGATCCTGGCGATGTGGAATAACCCGAGCTTCGACCCGACTCCGCTGGCATCGCACGACTCCGACGTTCAGAGACAGGGACGGGCGGCCCTGAATCCCCGGTCTTCGAGCTCACCGTTGATCAATCTCGCCACGCAGCGCGGCTATCCTCCGGGATCGACCTTCAAGGTGGTCACTGCTGCGGGGGCGCTCGAGTCGGGGAGGTTCAATCCCGGTTCGACGTTCGACGACCCTTCCTCCTACGACCTTCCGCAGACCGACGCGACCATCAGCAACTTCTCGGGTGGGACCTGCGTAGGAGGGGGTCAGATAACGCTCGAGCTGGCCCTGACCATCTCGTGTAACACCACCTTTGCCGACATCGGTCAGAGAGCCCCCAACGAAATCGCCAATGTGGCCGAGGGCTTTGGCTTCAACTCCGCAATCCCATTCGATCTCAGAACCGAGCCCAGTACGTTCCTCGAGGCGGACGAGGACAACCTGCCGCGCCGTTCGCTGAGTGCGATCGGTCAGGGCGACGTCGTTGCCACCCCCCTGCAGATGCTGCTCGTAGCCGCCACGATCGCAAACGACGGCGACGTGCCGCGTCCGCGCCTCGCCGAAGAGATCGTCGATCCCAGCGCCGACATCATCGAGCGGTTCAGCCCGGAGACCCTCGGAACGGCGATCTCGACCTCAACTGCAAACACGCTCGGGGGCATGATGCGGAACGTCGTGGAGAACGGAACCGGCAGCGCGGCTCAGATTCCCGGTGTCGTCGTGGCAGGAAAGACGGGAACCGCCCAAACCACGGAGGGCGCCAGCCCGCACGCCTGGTTCATCAGCTTCGCAGGGCCGTCCGGCGATGATCCCCAGATAGCCGTTGCAGTCATCGTCGAGAACGGAGGGTCGCTGGGTTCCGAGGCAACGGGAGGAGCGGTGGCGGCACCCATCGCTCGCGCCCTGATCGAGACCGACAAAGACATTCGCGGCTGGTGAATTCGACCAAGCTGGCGGGACGTTACGTCCTCGTAGAAACCATCGCCTCCGGTGGAATGGGGGCCGTTCACAAAGCAACCGACGAACGGCTCGGTCGGACCGTTGCAGTGAAGCTCCTACGCGATGAGCTGGCGAGTGATCCTCGTTTCGTCGAGCGCTTCAGGCGCGAAGCGCGCGCAGTGGCGGCGCTGTCGCACCCCAACATCGCAGGCGTTTACGACTACGGCGAAGAGGACGATCGCCACTTCATAGTCATGGAGTTCATCGACGGCAAGGATCTCTCGCACCTGATGCGAATCGAAAGCCCCTTTGCGCAGGAGCGGGCGGCGCTCATCGCGGCATCGACCCTCGATGCTCTGCAACATGCGCACTCCGCGGGAGTGGTGCACCGCGACATCAAGCCGGCCAACATCATGATCGGTAGCAAGGAACGGATCCCCGGGTTGGGCCACTCTCAGGAAAGAGTGAAGGTGACCGACTTCGGTATCGCGCGCGCAGTTGGAGATGCCACCCTGACCGCCACCGGGTCGGTGCTGGGGACGGCCCACTATCTTTCGCCCGAGCAGGCCTCAGGCGGACCCATCGGTCCGGCCACCGATCAGTACTCAACGGGAATCGTCCTCTACGAGATGCTCGTCGGAACCGTTCCCTTCACTGGTGACTCACCCGTGGCGATCGCGCTGCGGCACATGTCCGACGAGCTGCCGCCCCCCAGCACGATCAACTCCGACATCTCTCCGGAACTCGATGCCATCGTGCAGCGGGCCACCAGCAAGGAAGCATCCGGGCGCTACCCCGACGCTCAGGCCATGGCGGACGCGCTGCGGGCGTCTGTCTCTGCCGCCGGGAACCGCCCCCTCGCGGCGGGAGGGACGGCGGTGCTGGGTGGCGCCGGCTCGACCGCCGTTCTGCCGGATCCGCATGAGACCAACGCGGCGCAACGCGCGCTCACCGGGGAATGGGACGCCCAGCGAGTCGGTCGAATTGTGCTGATGGCCTTCGCCGCCCTCATCGCCCTCGCGCTCCTCTTATTGGTCTTCCGCTTGGCGACGAACGACGAGGAGCCACAGCGAGGTGAACGCGGCGGAGGGGCACCGCCCGCCGAAGAAGCCTCGCCCACCGAAGAGGAGCAGGCCCCGGAAGAAACCGTCGTCCCGGACGACATCTTGGGTAGACCGTTCGAGGAGGCCGAAAGCCAACTGGTCGACGAGCTGGGGTTGAAGGTGAAAAGAAACGACGAGCCCAGCAACGATTTCCCGACTCCCGGCGTCGTATCGGGGGCCGATCCGCCCCCCGGTTCCACGGTTACACCGGGTGACACCGTTACCCTGACCGTTAGCACGGGCCCCGAGGACGATGATGATGATGAGGCCGAAGAGAATGACGACCAAGGCCGCGGACCTCCTCCCGGAAAAGGCCCCGACAAGCAGAAGAAACCGAAGGATGACGATTGAGCATCTCGACTGACGAGCTCTACGGAAACCGGTACCGCGTCGTCGGGCTCCTGGGAACGGGCGGAATGGCGCGGGTCTACCGTGCGCGGGACGAGCTGCTGAATCGCGAAGTAGCGCTCAAGGTGCTCAACGAGCGCCTGTCCAGCGACCCGTCCTTCGTCGAGCGCTTCAGACGTGAGGCCCAGAACGCCGCCGGTCTCAACCATCCGAACATCGTTGCGCTCTACGACTACGGCGACAAGGATGACCGCTACTTCATCGTCATGGAACTCATCGAGGGTCGCTCTCTCTCCGAGGTGATCGACGAAGACGGTGCGCTGATGCCCGAGCGCGCCGCGGAGATCGCCAGGGACACGGCGAGCGGCCTCGGGCGAGCCCACGAATCCGGAATCGTGCACCGCGACGTCAAACCCCACAACATCATGATCACGAAGACGGGACAGACGAAGGTGACGGACTTCGGGATCGCGCGCGCGGTGGGCGGAGATGCCGAAGCAACCATGACGCAAACCGGAATGGTCATCGGCACGGCGGCCTACCTCTCTCCGGAACAAGCACAGGGCAACCCCGTCGACGCGCGCAGTGACGTCTACTCGCTCGGGTGCGTGCTCCACGAGATGCTCACTGGCGATGCTCCGTTTGCCGGAGACACGCCTCTCGCGATCGCGTACAAGCACGTGCGTGAAAACCCGGAGCGCGCCTCCGAGGTGAACTCGGACGTTCCCGACGCTCTCGACGCGATCGTCATGAAGGCGATGTCCAAGAATCCGGACAACCGTTACGCGGACGCAAACGAGATGGCGGAGGACCTCGATCGTTTCCTTGCCGGGCAACGGGTCGATGCCACTCCGTTCCTCGCGGCCACCAGCGTCATGGGGGCGGGGGCCGGCACCCGAGCCATGTCCGAGAGGGAGGCCTACGAGGAATACCCCGAGGAAGAGGAAAGAAAGAGCAATACCGGGAAGTACATCCTGATCACCCTGCTCGTTCTCGGGTTGCTCGCTCTGGGAGCCTTCCTGCTC
>JBOGWW010000312.1:0-8485 GCA_050693655.1 Actinomycetota bacterium
CGACCTGGGCAAGGCTGCCCCGATCGAGTTCGAACGAGGCGATGACTACGTCGACGAAACCGGGATGGCGCTCGGCGATGTCCGGCCGCTTGGCTGCGCGTCCGAAAGCGTGAACCCAGGCGAACTCCTGACCCGAGAGCCATCTGACCGTGTCGAGATCGTGTGAGTTCACCTCGGCGATGAGCCCGCCCGACGCCTCCGGGTCCCACGCCCATTCGGGAGGGAGCCCGGGCCCGCGGCCGGTGGATCGAACCAGGATCGGTTCGCCGATCTCGCCGGCCGATATCCGCTCGGCAGCCTGCACGAAACGAGGATCGAACCGGCGCATGAACGCCATCGAGAAAGAGCCCGCCGACCCCTCTACGGCGCGGGCGATTGCCCGCGCGTCTTCGGGCGCCGCCGCCAGTGGTTTCTCGCACAGCACGTGCTTGCCGGCTTCGAGGGCGGCCGTGGCAATGGATGCGTGATTGAAGGTCGGCGCCGCGATGACGACGGCATCGACCCTCTCGTCGCCTACGGCATCCACAGGGTCATCGAACGCCAGATCACAGCCGAACTCTAAGACGGCTCGCGCGCGCGCCTCCCGGTTGGGATCCGTGACGCCGATCAGCGTGGCTCCGGGTGTCGCGTGGGCGAGGTTCCGTCCGTGTACGAGACCGGCACGACCCGCGCCTGCTAGCAACACGTTGACCCTGTCGTTCAAGTGCTCTCCTTTTGCGTCGTCCGGCGCCGCCACTGATCCAGCGCGACCACGACCACGATGATGAGACCGTTGACCACCCGCTGCCAGAACTCTGCGACCCCCAGGATGCTGAGCCCGTTGGACAGCACACCGATGATGAGCACTCCGATCATCGTCCCGATCACCGACCCCTCGCCCCCGAACAGGTTGGTCCCGCCGACGACAACTGCTGCGATGGACTGCAACTCCATACCCTCGCCCATCAGGGCGTTGGCACTTCCCTGCCGTCCGGTCAACATGAAACCCGCGACCGCGGCGAGCAGTCCCGAGATGATGTAGACCCACAGCTTCGAGCGCTCGACCTTGATGCCCGAGACCCTTGCTGCCTCGCGGTTCCCGCCGATGGCGTAAGCGGATCGGCCCAGGCGCGTACGCGTCATGATGAACCAGCCGATCGCAGCACAAATGAGGGCGACGATCGCGATCAGGGGTATTCGAAACACCGAATCCGCCCCCAGCATCGATACAGTCTCTGGAACTCGGCGACCCTCGACGACCCGGTCGAAGTCGGGAACCGGTAGACCGTCGGTAACGAGCAGTGCGAAACCCCGCACGGCGGTGAAAGTCCCAAGCGTTGCGATGAAATCGGGCACCTTCCACTTCGTGATGACGAAGCCGTTGAACGCTCCCACGAGGAAACCCGCCAGCAGGCCGAGGCCGAGCGCCGCCGGCTCGGGCCATCCCCAGTGGGCGAACGAAACACCCATCACGCTGCCCGACAGCGCGGCGGTCGACGCAACAGAAAGATCTATACCGGCCGACACGATCACCAGGGTCTGGCCGACAGCGAGTATGGCCGGAACCGAGTACTGGCGCAGGATATTCAGTGTGTTGTTGACCGTAAGGAAGTCGGGAGTAGCGATAAAGAACGCCAACATCAGCAGGGCGAGAATCGACAGCGCGCCGCCCACTCCGCCGGCGGCGGAAATGGTGCGAACGGCAACCGAACTCAGTTTGTCGCTGAGCTGAGGCTTCTTGTCTTCGCTCGCGGCCTCACCCATGGGCACCACCCCCCGCCGCCTCCATGATGGCTTCCTCGGGTGATCGAGGGTCCATCTCGGTCACCACTCTCCCATTGGCCATCACGAGCAACCGCTCCGGTAACGAGCGGGCTTCCTTGATTTCTGAAGTCAGATACAGGACGGCCACGCCCTCGTCTGCCAGCTTGCGAACAAGGCGGAAGACCTCTTCCTTCGCACCGACATCGATCCCACGGGTAGGGTCGTCCAGCACCAGAATCCTCGCTCTCGAGCACAGCCAGCGAGCCAGCAGAACCTTTTGCTGGTTCCCCCCCGACAGGGTATCGACGAGTGCGTCGACCGACGTCACGCGCATGCCGAGTTCCTCGGCGTAGCGCTCGGCGATGCGACGGCCGCCGGCAAAATCAACCAGCGGACTCCGGCCCGAGCTGAGAGTTGCCAAGGTCACGTTCTCGGCAACCGACATGCGCGGTACGAGGCCAATGGAGCGATCTTCTCCGACGTAGCCGAGCCCGTGCTCGATAGCTTCTGCTGGTGATCTGATTCGACGCACCTCCCCGAAGAGCTCGAGCGTTCCGTGGGTTGCGGGCTCGAGCCCGAACAGCGAGCGCGCAAGCCTGGTGCGACCCGCGCCTACGAGTCCGAATACACCCAGAACCTCGCCCTCCCGCAATTGGAGGTCGGCCTGCTTGAGGCGGGGCCTCCGGCCGAATGCCGTGGCGCGAAGCACGACGTCGGAACGGGTGCTCTCGTCGTTCGAGCGGCGCAGGGCGGACGGTTCCATCACCTCACGGCCGACCATCATGGTCGCGAGGCTGGCCTCGTCGACCCCTGCGGGCAAGACGGTGTCGATCAGCTTGCCGTCACGCAGAACAGTGACGCGATCCGCGATCCTCAGGATCTCCTTGAGACGATGCGACACGTAGACGATCGCGACCCCGCGTTGCTTGAGCTCGTCGATGATGTCGAAGAGTCGAGTGGACTCCCGATCCGATAGCGCGGAGGTTGGTTCATCGAGCAAGAGAACGCTGACGTCACTGGATGCGAGGGACTTGGCGACCTCCACCAGCTGACGTTCAGCCATTCCGAGGCCGGAGACCTTCCTTCGCACATCGATCTCGAAATCGATCATCTCCAGATACCGCTTCGACTCTCTGAACAGCGCGGGCCAGTCGATGAGTCCAAGTCGCGTACGCGGCCACCGTCCAAGCAACACGTTCTCGCCGATCGAGAGCGAGGGAACCAGGCTGAGCTCCTGATAGACGGCGGCGATGCCGCACGCCCGCGCAACGTCCGGAGAGCCCAGCTCCAGTTCCTCATCGCGAAGCAGAAGCCGGCCCGCGTCTGGCATCACTGCTCCTGCCATGACCTTCATCAGCGTGGACTTGCCCGCGCCGTTCTCGCCGAGGAGAGCGTGAACCTCTCCGGTTTCAACACTTAGATCAACGTCGGCGAGGGCCGTGACGCCCGGGAAGGCCTTGCGAACTCCCGATACCTCCAGAAGCGACAAGGCCCTAGCCACACTCCGATGCGATCTGCTCCCAGTCGATCTCGGGCAACTCGGGCTCAGGATAGAAGAGGTCGGCGTTGCCCTCCCACACGGTACGAGGGCGGATGTCCTGAGACTGTGGAACCTCGATGTCGCAGGCCAGCTTGACAGCGAACTCGGTGCCGAACCATCCCCACTCCGGGAACCCGTGGTGAGTCTCAGCGATGAGCCCTCCCTCGCGAATTGCGTCCGTCGATTCAGGTGTGACGTCATTGGTGAAGATCGATACTGCGCCGTCCTCTGGAGGTGTCGATCCCCCACTGGCATCCAGCACTCCTCGGCGCTCGGCGGTCAGCATCGCCCCAAGCCCCATCTCGTTCGATGCGGCCCATATGAAGTGCAGTTCCTGCGGAGAGAAGCGCGACAGGAACGTCTCGGTGGCTTCGATCCCCCGCTCACGGTTCCAATCCGCGGCGATGGGTTGGCCCATGATCTCGACTCCCGGGTAATCCTCGATGACGCCGTTGAAACCGTCGAGCCTCGCCTGCGAAAAGAAGGTTCCTGCGATGCCCTCGATGATGACGCCGCCAGCCTCGATGCCGGCGGGGTTGACGTCTTGGTAGGTCTCCTCCCACCACTCAAGATCGAGGTACTGATCCTCGCCGACCTCGACCTCTTCACCGGCTCCGAGTACTCCCGGGCCACCGAAGTAGTCCAGGACCGAGTAAGCCGACACCGCGGCGGCTTCGGAGTTGTCGAAACCGATGTAGCTTGCGATCTCGATGTCGGTTTGCTCTTCGAGAAGATTCACCATGATCACAGGGATGCCGGCCTCGTTGGCCTGCTGGATGGCGGGCTTGATCGCCTCGGTGTCGGCGGGAGAGATGGCGATTACGTCCACGCTCTGGCTGATGAAGTCCTCGACGATCGCCAGCTGATCGGCAAACGAAGTGTGCGTCTCCGGCGAGCGGCCGATTACCTCGACGTCGAAGCCGTTCTCGTTGGCTTCCTCGGCAGCCTGCTCGAAGAAATCGGTCGCGGTTTGGAAGACTCCCGTAATGTCCGGCGGAGTCCACCCGATCGTGATCGTCTCGGCCGCGCGGCCCCCCTCGCCATTGGCGTCGTCCCCGGCCCCTCCTCCATCACGACCACAGGCAGCCGTTACCAGGCTCAGCACGAGAACCGCGCCAATCAATGATGTTCTACGGAGCATCGGTCACCTCCCCCTAGACGGCGGTATATCCGCCATCGACGACAATTTCCGTTCCGGTCATGAATGCCGCTTGGTCGCTTACGACGAACGCGATGACGCGTGCGATCTCCAACTCGGTCCCCAAGCGCTTCAGCGGACGGCTCGATGCGAGCCACCGCTCGTGCGCCACAGGATCGGGGGCGGACGCGATGGCGGACGCGACGAGCGGAGTGCGCGTAGTTCCAGGACAGATCGTCACAGCCCGTATCCCGTCGTCGGAGTGGTCTACCGCGATTGACTTAGTCAGCATGATGAGAGCTGCCTTCGAGATGTTGTAAGCCACCTGTCCGGGTACGGCCACGATGCCGGCCTCACTCGATACGTTGGCGATCACGCCGCCTCCCCCCGAACGCATCACGGGCACCGCTGCGCGCGCCAGCAGCGCGGGCGCGGTCACGTTCACCGCCAAAAGATGCCGGAATTCGTCGGGTTCGGTCGTCTCGACGGTCGCAAGAAAATGAACAGCCGCATTGTTCACGAGGACGTCGAGCCGTCCTGTCCGCTCGACAGCATCGTCGACAAGCGCATCACACGCCTCCCCCAACGCCAGGTCGGCGGCGACGAACTCTCCCTCGCCGTGCTCGGCTAGCTCGGTCGCAACCGTCCGACCGCGAGTATCGTCGCGGCCAGTGGCCAACACGTAGAAACCGTCGTACGCGAGCGCTAGGGCCGTGGCTCGACCGATCCCACTGGTAGCGCCTGTGACCAGCGCAGTCTTCACGGTGGGCTCGAAATCCTCAACGTCACCGGCTCGAAACCAGCGCGCGTGGCCACGTCTTGATTGACGACCTGCACTTCAATCTTGGTGCGATCGGCTCGGTGCCACGCCCGATAGCACTCGAAGGGTTCATCGGTTGCGTCGAGCGAGACCGATTGCACGAACAGAAGGGGCGCACCGGGCTGCACCTCGAGCAGGTTGGCCAGCTCGTCTTGTGCGGTCGTTGCTTCGACGACGCGCTGCCCGCTAGCGACCGCCAGCCCGAGCTGGTCCTCGAGAGTCCGGTAGAGTGATCCACCTCGAAGATCGGCCGCGAGGACGACGTCGGCAAGCCGCTCGGGCAGATGAGTTTCGACGTACATCACCAAACGGTCGTCGACCCACCGGAGTCGCTCGAGCGTTATCCCGCGGCTGCCCTCCGGAACGCCGAGGGAATCGCTGGCCCAGCTCGGCAACTCCGCAAGCTCGGCCCTGCGGACGAGCGAGGTGACGCTCCGCCCGCTGCGGCTCGCCTCGTCGAAAAATCCACCCGAGGACTGGAGGAGCCAGGACGACGTGCGGGGCTGAGCCACGAAGGTCCCCCGCCCCTTGTCCTTGCGGATCAGACCCTCGCTCTCGAGTTCGGACAGGGCCTGGCGAACGGTCGTGCGAGAGACATCAAAATGCCGGCAGACATCAGGCTCAGAGGGGATCCTGTCGCCGGGACTCCAACGTCCGCTTGCGATCTCCTCCGCAAGCAGCTTCCGGAGCTGAAAGTAATAGGGGACCGGCGACGAGCGATCGATCTTGGTGACCGGCAAGTGGGTCAAACCGTGGGCCTCGCTTTCCGATCGAGCCCGACTCGCAGCGAACCTGGATCACAACCTGACATCCTGTCCGTACAGGATGACCTTATGACGATCCCCGAGCGAAGGTCAAGAGGGAGCAAATTCGAAGAGGTCACGTCCCCGAGGGACGGAAGTCCTCGGCCACGCCTCCCAGTCGGTCGAAACGGGCATCGTCCATTTGGACATCGAAGACCTCGGAGATGACTTCGCTCCAACCATGAAGGAAATAGATCCAGCCATCGTGCAACTCGAGCCTACGCTCGTCGCGACGCTGGGCAGCCTGCTCGAGGAAATCGAGGTCGCCCCGGTAGTTGAGCTCCCAGATCATGGCGCCCCTGGGATAGGGCGCGTCGTCACTGAGCGGCGAGCCAGGGGTGTCCTTGCCCATGCCGGTGGCGTTGACGACCAGCGCTCGGTCGTCGAGAGAGCCGAGCAGCTCGTCGTTGTCGATGGGAGTGGCAGCAATGTGGGCTTCGACCACTTCCCCTCCGCCGGCCTCGTCGCAGATGGTTCGCAGAGCGTCGATCCGATCCTCCTCTCGGTCGGTGACGAGGAGACGCCGGGGCGGTTGGGGATGACGCACGAGGTACACCGAGATCGCGGTACCCGCCCCCCCCGCGCCGAGGCACAGGACTTCCGGGGGAGGAGGCCGCCCGTCGAGGATCCGTTCAAGCGCGCGCCCGGCCGTGATGGGGTCCTTCGCATGGCCGATCAGCTTGCGACCGAGCTTCGAGATGCTCGACACCTCGCGGCAGAGCCGCGCGTTGTCATCGAGGTCGTCGAAGAGGTCGGCCGCGTGGCGGTAGACGTCGACCTTATGGGTGGTGACAAGGGCGCCTCGGATTCGGTCGTCGTCTCGGATCTCCTCGACCGCAGACCTGTAAACCTCCGCCGCAGCCCCTATCGGGAGATCCCGACCTTCGAGCCCGGCATCGAGCCCAAGGGCCGCAGCCCACCGAGGGAACAACCTCATGATGCTCGAGCCCCCCGTGGTTACGCCGATGAACAGCATGAGGTCGCTTTCCGAACTTGTCATGATGTCCGGACACATACCGCATCGTGGCGGCGGGGGTCAAGCGTGCCTCATGTCCAGGTCAGAAATTGGCTTGGATTGCTTCGCAACAGCCCATCGATTTGGGTCTCGGTTAGTCCCGCGTCGACGAGCCTCGCAGAGAAATTCTTGATGATGTAGCGGTATCCAGGCCGTCCGCCCCAGGATCTCAAATAGCTCCGGCGGGCCAAATCTCCCGACAGGAGTATCTGGCCGCCATGGCCTTCCTCGAACAGCCGAACGATGAACTGGGCGCGCAGACTGTCGGGATAGTACTGCTCTTTTGAGATGCAGTCGTAACCGAGCCACACACCCGCGCGCGCGAGCGCGATGTGCTCGTCCCACACGAGTCGCCGATCGAGGTGACCGAGACAAACTCGATCGGTCGCAACCCCCTCCCGCTCGAGAAGTCGCACCTGGTCCATGGCCGCACTCCCTGCGGTTGTGTGCGTGGTAATGGGAGCGCCGGTGTCTCGCTGCGCAGCAGCCGCGGCCCTGAAGATCTTGGCCTCCGTAGGCGTAATCTCGTTCAGAGACGACCCGACCTTGATGATGCCGGCACGACTCCCGGCAGCTGTGCCCTGGGTGAGGTCGCTGACGAACTCGTCCACCAGGTTCCGTTCCGAAACTGCGTCTAGATCGATCACGCCCCGCCAGAAGTCCTCGCTGACGTGCCCGGTTGCGGCTATCAGCGCGACGTTCGAATGCTCCGACAAACTTCTGAGCCCGTCGAGATCGCGACCGAACTCGGGGGTGGTTACCTCGACCAGAGCTCGTCCTCCATTGTTTCGAAAGTCGTCCAGTTCCGCACGGGCGCGCACGACATCGTCGAGAATCAAGTCGGCGTCGCCGCCCGCGAGATGCTCTCCCGGCCGGGTTAGCAGGTGCTCGTGGCAATACGTTGGGCCGAGCTCGAGTGGGTCGACGTCCCCGGAAACGGTGCGAATCTGAGCGGCCATCGCAGGCAGCTTACGAAGAAACCCATTGACCGCGTCGCTCGACGGCGGGATGGGACGTCAAGGGTTGATTCTAAGAGGTGAGAGGCGCAAGCCCAGCTCCAATCACTCTGGGGTTCGGCGGGCGTTGGTCGGACCTAGCTCGGCCCCCATAGCCTGCGCGGCCATCATCACCAACACCGCGTGGTCGTCGATTGATTTGCGAGTGATGCGCTCAGCCGGTCCCGATACGCTCACGGCCGCTATTCCCTCGCCGCGTCGTCCGAGAACGGCCGCGCCTATGCAGTGCACACCGCGCTCGTTCTCCGCCATATCAATCGCGAAACCCTGGCGACGGATACGCGACACCTCGCGTAGGAGCGCTTCGGGATCAGAGATGGTGCGTGGCGTGCGGGAATCGAAGCTCTGCTGCGAAACGAGCCGCTCGAGGTCGGTATCGTTGCAGGTCGCCAGCAGAGCCTTGCCTAGAG